>JALZFJ010000167.1 GCA_030867425.1 Actinomycetota bacterium
TTGATCGCCTTACGTACTTTGGGCGAAGCCGTGGGTATACTCTAGCCTTCGGTATGGACAAGAGATCGCGCACGGTCCTTTTCTCGATCTCCTCTAACGCTCTGCTGCTTGCCGTGAAGCTTCTGGCGGGCATCGTCACGGGCTCGGTGAGCGTGCTCTCCGAGGCGGTTCACTCGGCGACCGACTTGGTTGCCTCGATCGTAGCCTTCGTCGCCGTCCGGGGCTCCGTCTCGCCCCCGGACGAGGCCCATAACTACGGGCACGGACGCTTCGAGAACCTGGCAGGTGTCTTCGAAGGCGTGATACTCCTCGGGGTCGGCGGGTGGGTGATCTTCGGCGCTATCGACAACATCGTGAACGGCGCGGAGCTCGAGCTCCTGGGATTGGGTATCGGGGTCATGGCCCTCTCGGCGTTCGTAAACCTGTTCGTCTCCGGCTGGCTCTTGCGGGTGGCCCGCGAGACGGACTCTCGGGCTCTGGAGGCCGAGGGGTACAACTTGCGCACTGACGTCTGGAGTGCTGCGGGTGTGGCCTCGGGGCTCGCCGCCGCTTTAGCGACAGGTTGGACGGTTCTAGATCCGATCATCGCGGCGCTGATAGGGCTTGCGATCTTGTGGACGGCGCTGCGATTGATCTCGGGTAGTACTCGCGTCCTTTTAGACGAGAGCCTGCCGGGGGAGGAGCTCGAGGTGCTAGAGCGCGTGATCGAGGGCGAAATCAAAAGCGAAGAAGCGGTTCGGGGCTTCCACAAGCTCAGGGCACGCAAGAGCGGCCCCCAACGGCACATAGACTTCCATTTGCAGCTCAAGGCACAGACCACCCTTGAGGAGGCGCACAAGATCTCCGACGGTTTGGAGGAGAGGATCCGGCGCCACCTGCCGAACTCGGATGTCCTCATACACCTCGAAGACGACCGCAGCCTGAGCGGAGATCGGCAGCGGGAGACCGGGGCCTCGCACTGAGAGCTTCGTGCCCCTACATGCGGTATCCTAAGCGGTGATGACCGAGAAGCGCTTCTACGAGAAAGACTCCGAGACGGAGACGAAATCCAAGAACCACCGGTGGCGCCGTTCATCCAAGGAGAGAGGTAGCTTACTCGAGTTCCTGATCATACTCCTCGTCGCCTTCGCTTTGGTCTTCGGCCTCGTCAGACCTTTTATCGTCGAGGCTTTCTACATCCCTTCGGAGAGCATGATGCCCACGCTGGAGGTCGGTGACAGGGTCTTCGTCAACAAGTTTATCTACCGCTTCGCCGAGCCCGAGCGGGGCGACATCGTAGTCTTCGAGAGCATCGAGGGCAGTGAGCAGGACCTGATAAAGCGCGTCGTAGCCGTGCCAGGGGACACAGTTGCGGTCCAGAACGGCGTGCTTTTCGTGAACGGCCAGCCGAAGGAGGAGCCCTACGTCAACAGCGCGTTCCCGGACGGCAGCTTCTTCGGCCCGACGACGGTACCAGAGGACTCAGTCTTCGTAATGGGCGACAACCGGGGCAACTCCCGCGACTCACGCTTCTTCGGGCCGGTGTCCATCTCGAATGTCGAGGGCGAGGCGTTCTTGACCTTCTGGCCGCCGTCACACGTGGATCTCCTTTAGGTGACCGAGGAAAGCTTCCAAAGAGACGAAGCCCCAAAGAGCCGACGCGAGCTCCGCTGGGAGCGGCAGAGGAAGAAGAGGTTGAGCTGGTACACCGAGATGCTCCTCACGATGCTCGTCGCCTTCGCTCTGGTCTTCGGCTTCGTAAGGCCGTTCGTAGTTGAGGCTTACAGCATCCCCACCGAGAGCATGGTGCCTACGCTGGAGATCGGCGACAGGGTTCTGGCGAACAAGTTCGTCTACCGCTTCGCTGAGCCCGAGAGGGGGGACATCGTCGTCTTCGAGAGCGTTGACGGGGAGGACCAGACCCTCATCAAGCGCGTGGTCGGGGTGGAGGGAGACGAGATCCGCGTACAGGGCGGTCTCCTCTTCGTGAACGGCGAGGTACAGGACGAGCCGTACCTCAACCACGAAGCGCCGTCGACCGGGTTCTACGGCCCTACAATCGTGCCCGAGGACGAGGTCTTCGTGATGGGTGACAACCGGGACAACTCGGCCGATTCGCGCTCCTTCGGGCCCCTGCCCCTGGATAACGTGGAGGGCGAGGCGTTCTTGCGCTTCTGGCCCGTCTCCGGGATCAGGCTCCTTTAGCGAACCCTACTCCACGAGCTGCTCGACCAGGCTGCGCGGGTCGAAGTAGGCCATGAAACGTTTGACCTTGTCGCCCTCGATCTCCAGGATGCTCACGCCTTCGTAGGAGACGGTGCCGCGGCTCGAAGTGCCCTCGGTGGTCCACTCCAGGGCGGCGTGGCCCTGGTCCGCCAAGACGGTGCGGAACTCACTCTTCATCTCGTCGAAGGTGCTGCGGTAGCTCGTCCAGAACTCGCGCAGGCCATCGTGGCCGCTGAAGGTCTTTGGCACCGCGACATTGCCGACGACGCAGTCCTCCGCGTGGATCTCGACTAGCGCCTCCGCGTCCCGGTCTTCTTCGAGCTTCCACAAGGCCTCGACAAACTTGTCCGCAACCTCTTTGGACACGAAGCTACCTCCCTCTAATAGCCGTTGGTGCAGGAGCAAGGGTAAAGTTACCCCTCTGGGAGGGCTGTAAATCCGCCTACCCGCACGGGATCTCGCTCGGCAGACGGAGCGGTAAAGGTACGATTCCTTACAAGTAAGCTCTGGACGAGGTGTAGACAGGCTGGTGAATTGTTGGACTATGATGTCTTAGATCCTCTAGGTAGGCTCTAAACTACTATTGGCTATCAAAGTGAAAGCGGAAGTCCAACTTGCCATTTACTCTGAGGAAGCGCGAAATTCTTTGCGGCGTGGACAACAGCCGCCCATCGGCAAGGCGGTTTGGCGTTCGGACTCTACCGCGTCGGGTGAGGACACCGTTCACAGGGATTGAGGATACTAAAAGCCGGTTCCAGGCTTCTTTACGCCACGCGGTGGGGCTTGAGCATCTTGCCGGTCATGTGGAGGCTCAGGCCGAAGTAGTAGACGAGGTAGAGGAGCGAGAAGGCCAGGAGCACGGGGCTGGGGTTCGGCATCTGGACGAGGATGATGATGTAGGAGATTAGCCAGAGCGACGTGAGCGCCAGGGTGATCTTGCGGAAAGCCCTCGTGCGCGAGGGGTAGACGTACCTGATGGGCACGAAGACTAGAATCGAGCAGATGAGCAGTATCGCGCCCACGAGGCCGGTCCCGAGGTCGAAGACGATGGCGTAGAACGCCGCCACGTTCCAGTAGCTCGGGAAGCCCAGGAAGAAGTGGTCGGTCTCGGCGTCGTCCCCGGTCTTGGCGTCCACCCGGCAGAACTGGTAGCTCGATGCGAGGATGGGAAGCGTCGCCAGGACGACGCCGAAGGCGCCGTTGGGCAAGTAGCCGGTGGTCCACAGCAGGAGGATGGGGGCGAGGACGTAGGTCATGTAGTCCACAATGTTGTCCAGGAGGCCGCCGTCGAAGGACGGGATGAGCTCCTTTACCCG
>JALZFJ010000174.1 GCA_030867425.1 Actinomycetota bacterium
ACGCGCCGGACTACCTCTGGCCCGTGCTACACTCGATCCGTAATGTCTTCTGCGATGAAACGGAGCCGGTGGATGGAGAAGGCCACTTTCGGGGCGGGATGTTTCTGGGGCGTGGAGGAAGCGTTCCGCAAGGTAGAGGGCGTCGTCGATGTAGCAGTCGGGTACGCTGGGGGGCACACCGAGAACCCGACCTACGGGGACGTTTGCTCGGGTACGACCGGTCACGCCGAGGTGGCAGAGGTCGAGTACGATCCTTCCAAAGTCTCTTACGAGAAGCTTCTCGAGGTGTTCTGGGAGAACCACGACCCCACGACTCCGAACCGCCAGGGACCGGACGTTGGCACCCAGTACCGGTCCGCGATCTTCTTCCATAACCCAGAGCAGGAGGCCGCCGCACACGCCTCAAAGGAGGAGGCGCAGACCAGGTTCAAGGACCCTATCGTCACGGAGATAACGTCCGCCTCCGAGTTCTATCGGGCCGAAGAGTACCATCAGCGGTACTTCGAGAAGAACAAGCTGGCCCGCTTCTTTGGGCTGTAACGAGAAGGTCTTACCCACACCCCTCGCACCACTCCGTCGGTTGGGGACGGGGCTGCTTCGCACGGTGTTCGCGCTTAAATGAAGACGGTGAGTTATTCTGCTGATGTAATCGCCGAGTTTCAGGCTGCGTCGAGCGTGTCGACCCGACGCGGTGAACCAAAGAATGGAAGTTTTGCCTTACGCATCGTCGTCACGGGTTCTTTGGCCTACGACTACGTCGCATAGAGCACTGCCCGGCGCACAATGACGCTTCGGGTCTAATCTCGGCGCCAGGTTGCAGAGCAGAATGGTCCAGCACGGCCTGCCTACACGACACGGAGAGTGTGCTATTCGTATGCTGGTTCGGTAAGCTCGTGCTCCCGGGAGCGTGTTTTGAGAAAGATATGTTTCGTGTTGCTGGTCGTCGGGATCTTGAGCTCTTGTGGCGCTCAGCCCGTAGCGCCGGATAACGCTCCCCGTGTAGGGAGTGCTGCCGAAGAAACCCCTTCCGCTGAGGAGGCTTCGACCACAACGCCCGTCGCCAGCACCCCGGAACCCAGTCAGAACACCTCGACCGACCCCGCCGTCGGTGCGTCTGGAATGGTCAGCTCCGCCCACCCGCTCGCCACGCAGGCCGGCCTGGACGTACTCGCCGAAGGAGGCAACGCGTTCGACGCGGCTGTGGCGGTCGGTGCTTCTTTGGGCGTAGTCGAGCCGTACATGTCTGGCATCGGCGGCTACGGGGCGGCGGTCATCTACGACGCTAAAAACGGCGAGACGCGGGTCCTCGATTCCGGCAGTAGGGCGCCCGCGGCCCTGGACCCGGACGTGTTCCATCCCCCGACGCCGAGTTACGTAGAGAACAGGCGAAGCGCCAAAGCCGCCTCCACGCTGGGTGCGGTAGACGTGTGGGAAGCCCTGTCGCGGGATTACGGCGAACTCGAATGGCGGCGCCTCTTCGACCCCGCCATAGAGCTCGCCGACGAGGGGTTCGTCATCGGCGAACGCACCGCCTACTACGTTGACAGGGAGTTCTCCGCCTTCCCCGAACACGCGAGGAGCTTCTACGGGAACAACGGGGCGCCTTTAGGGGCAGGAGAGCGTCTCGTGCAGGAGGATCTAGCGAGATCCTTGGGTCTGATCGCCGAACAGGGCTCCGAAGCGATCAATGAAGGCGAGTTGGGTCGGGTCATCGAAACTGCCATACGCGAAAATGGCGGCTTCTTGACCTTAGATGATTTGCGCAACGCCCGCGCCGAATGGCGGGACACCACCAGCGTCGACTATCGGGGCTACGAGGTGGTTACGGCGTCACCCCCGATCTCTTCGTGGAACATGCTCCTCCGGCTGGGAGTAATGAGCCAGTTCGACGTGACGGCGCCCGGCCACAACAGCGCTGAGTACCTGCACAGATACGCGGAGGTCACCAAACGGGCATACGAGACGCGTCTCAGGTATCCCGGAGATCCAGAGGTGAATCCGGCGCCGCTGGACTCGCTGCTCTCGGAGGAATTTTGGGCCGACGAAGCCGCAAACATAAACCCTTCACTAGCGACACCGTTCCAACCGCCCACGAGTTTCTCTAACGAGGGTCCGTCCAACAGCCAGGAACACACGACACACTTCGTAGTGGCGGACAGCCAGGGGAACGTGGTAAGCGCGACGCAGACCCTGGGCAACCTCTTCGGGAGCAGGGTGATGCCGCGTGGGACGGGCATCTGGATCAACGACTCCATCGCGTTTGCCCAATTCGAGCCGAGAGGAAATCCGCTGGATGCCTTCCCTGGCCGCTACAGGATCGTCGGGATCTGCCCGACCATCGTCATGAGCGACGGGAGGCCCGTCGTTGCGGTAGGAACCCTCGGCGGTCGTACCATCACGCAGACGACGCCACAGATGCTTATGAACCACATAGACTTCGGCATGGATATCCAGCAGGCGATCTCTGCCCCGCGCATCAGCTTTGTGGAACCGGACATACTCGCGGTCGAAAGCACCGTGCCGCAGCCGGTCCGCAGCGAGCTGGCGGCCAGGGGCCACAACGTCAGCGTGGACGAGTTCAGGCTCGGCAACGAGCGCGGGATAGGCAACGCCCACGGCCTGACCATAGAGTACGACTCTGACAGCAACCCGGTTCGGTTCACGGGAGGGGCGGATCCGCGCGGCGAAGGGGCCGCGGTCGGATACTAAGCGGTGCCAGGATAGCTAAGGTATTAACGAAGGCGAGGTAGCCGCGGCTGAACTGGCTCCGAGCATCTTATGTGCCGTCAGTTCTGGCTAATATCGTCTAGCCCGAACAGATCGTCCTCCCGCTGGCTCTGCTCGAGGGCGTCTATGAGCTCCTCCAGGCTGCCCATCTCCACCTTCATGCCGCCAGCATTCACGGGCGGCGGGTTGAGGGCGACGAATTCGACCTTATCGCGGCAGGTTTCGAGCACCGCGAGGAGGCCCGCGCCGGAGACCTCGACAGGTTTCCAGCCGGGACCGAAGTTCGTAGAGTCCAGGAAGGCCTGGGCCTTCGCCGCAGAATCGAAGAGGGGGAGGGCGCCGCGCTCGTCTATGGAGATCATGAGCGGCGCCGCGCCCGGCGTGGCCTCCTCGAAGAGGAGCACGTAGGGAGGCCCTATCTCGTTTCTGGCCACAGGTTCAGGAGGGCTTCGGGGCCATCGTGACGAGGAGGACAAGGTTCTCGCCGCTCTCGTTGCGGACGCCGTGGGGATCTCCTGCGCGGGCGATAACGGCGTTACCCTCGCCGAGGTCCCGTTCTTCGGCGCCGATCGTGAAACGCGCCGTGCCTTCGAGGACGTAGTAGATCTTATCCGAACCTTCGTGGGCGTGGACATTCTGGCTCTGGCCGGAAAGGAGACAGTAGGCGTCGTAGAAGAGGTGTGGGGAGTCGAAGAGACTGTTCTTCTTCATCTTCTCCTCGGAGAAGGAGATCACTTCGGTTATGGGCTTGCTGTCCATCAGGGTTCTCCTCCTGATCTCTGGCTTGCTACCTACCAGCTCCTAAACCCGAAACTCCTTCGGGAAACCTGTAAGGTTACGGCAGCCACTTTCGGTGACGACGGCAAGGTCCTCGATGCGGACGCCTCCCACCCCCGGTTCGTAGAGGCCGGGCTCCACCGTTACCACGTCCCCGGGCACGAGCTCCTCGTCAGCCGTGGAGACACGGGGGGCTTCGTGGACCTCCAGGCCCACCCCGTGCCCTGTGCCGTGGATAAAGCCCTCCGTGAGCGGCTCGCCCGGCTTCTGGTCGTACTTGGACGTCTTGTAGCCCCTCTCGTGCAGGATGTCGGAGACCTTTTCGTGGACGTCGCGGCCGTTGACTCCCGCCTGGATCATGTCGAGCGCCGTCTCCTGGCTCTCGAGGACTGCGTCGTACATCTTCTGTAGCTCCTCGCTCGGATCACCCTTGACGAAGGTCCGGGTCATGTCGGCATAGTAGCGGCTCGCCTTGTCTACGGGGAAAACATCCAAGATTATCGGCTCTTTGGCCTTTAAAGGGCCATACCCCCTCTCGTGGGGGTCGGCGGCCTGAAATCCACCGGCTACTATGGTGCCGTCGGCGGCGCAACCGCGCCGGAGGAGTTCGGAGTCTATCTCGTAGCGCAACCGCTCGCTGGTAAGGGTCTCGCCGCCGTAGAGGAGCGTGCCGTCTCCTGCTACTTCGGACTCTTCGAGGATCCCGACGGCGTGGGCGCAGGCCTCTTCGGCCGCTCTTTGGGTCTCCTCTATATAAGAGATCTCCTCCTCCGTCTTCGCGCGTCGCAGGCTAGCGAAGAGCCTCGCGTCAGGCGTCACCGCGAGGCCCCGGGCGCGCAGCTCATCGGCGTAGATGACGCCTAAAGTTGGCGGCACGGCGACCGGAGAGTGGGTGGTCCCCACCTCTTCGAGAAGGCCGGCGGTCGCGGCGGCCAGAGCGCGGCCCCCGCTCTTCAGCTCGCGGGCGAGCTCCACCACCCTAAGCTCGTCGAAGGAGAGGATTTCGTCCGCCCGCGCCTCCCTCTTGGCCCGGCCGTACTCCATCGAAGAGACGGCCAGGTATTTTTTGTCCTTTACGCGCAAGGTCACCACGGGGTCCGGCGCGAGAAAGCCAGAGAGGTGATACGCCGCGGCATCGTGCTCGGGTGCGCCGATGACGAGGAGCGTTTGTTCTGCGTTGTTTTCCATGCTCGTCCCTCCTTGAGGCGATTCCGGCGGTCATTCTACTACCGGCCTCGCGGCAGTCTGGTGTACGCGAAAGATACTCCTATATAATCGGGGCGATGAGCGAGACGGAGAACATGAGAGGCCGGGTCGAGAAGGCTCTGGACAAGGTGCGCCCGGCGATGCAGGCCGACGGCGGGGATGCCCGCGTCGTCGAGTGCGACGAGGAGAAGGGGAAGGTCAGCATCGAGATGCTCGGCGCGTGCGGAGGATGCCCTTTGAGCCAGCTCGACTTCTCTTATGCGATAGAGAGCCTGATCCGTCGCGACGTTCCCGAGGTCCGGGATATAGTGGCGGTTTAGGTGTCAGGTATTAGGCGTCAGCAATGACGCGAGAGCGAAGCCTGGTGGGTAAGGCGGAGCGGTAGCTTCTGCCGAAGCTCGGCCGCGTATCGCGCCACAGGCGTTTGCTGATCGGGGAGAAGATGATAACTACTGCTTCTCTTGGCGGGTGGCGCGCAAGGCGCCCGGCGGCATTGCCTCCCGCGCCCCGGAGAGCGAATCTGTGGCACGCCGGCGGGCCGCACGAAGTTTCAAACGCTTGATGGGTCCGACATCCGGGTACTCCTCGTTGACGAGGTGGGTCAGCGTGATCATATCGTTCACGCATGCCCTGTAGCCCAAGGCGCACATCTCGACCTGGACCTCGGAGGGCGACTCGAGGAGGGTGCGATGTATCTCGTCGGCTCGCTCGACGATCCGGCGTGAGAGCTCCTCGGGGGTGTCGGTAGCCCGGGGTTCTCGCGCCCGGTGTTTCACGATCGCCTCCGGGGAGAGCCGCCGCGCCCGGTAAGTCGTGCTCCCCACGACGTAGCGCAGAAGGAGGGCGGCCGTGAGCGTGAGCGGCAGGATCGGGACGAGTAGGAGCACCAGGGACCAGGGCAGCACGAAAGAGAGTAAGCCGAGGGCCACGGCCTCGGTCGCCAGCACGAGTGCCACGTGTAATTTGGTCATCTCTTCAGCGCCTCTCCGCCATATCTGCTACGTGCGCCTAGTCTAAATTTTGGCAGGCTTTCCCGCAAGACGCATCCGGGGATGATGCGCAAAAAAGTGGGTACGCCGCGACCCGGTCCTCGCCCCTCGGCCTGTATAATCCGCCCGTGAGCGGCGCTAAGTCCCCCGAGTTCGACCCGAAACGTATCGTCGCGAGCGCGGCGGCGGTGCTCCGGGGTATTTTTCTCTCCCCCAAGGGTTTCTACCTGAACTTCACGACCGAAGGTTCTTTGCGGGAGCCCGCCCTGTTCGTCCTGCTCGTGAGCGCCGTGTCTGGTGCGCTGAGCATACTGGTGAACCTGATCTCCGCGGCGGTGCTCGGGACGGACACGAGCACCTCGGGCGTGCTGGTGTCAAACCTGGCTTTCGTCGTGCTCTCCCCGGTCCTGATCGGGGCGGCGGCAGGGCCGTACCTGCTCTCTGTGCGCACCTTCGTGGGGCCGGAGGGGAGCTTCCGGGGGGTCTACAGGATGCTCGCCTACGCTTATGGGGCCATGATCCTGTTCTGGGTTCCCATAATCAACGCCTTCGCCTTCACCTACGCGGCGATGGTGTTGATGTGGCTCGGGATCCGGTACGTCTACCGCACCTCTTTTCTTACGGGGCTCGTCGCAGCCTTGGTCGGCTTCGTCCCCGTGGCCGTCGCTTATATCTACCTTGTGGTGGTAATCAACGGGCTGGTCTCCCGCTGATCGCTGCGTACTCCTTAAGGTCCCTCTTCACCCTGCGCCCGAGCTCCTCCGAGATCGAAGCCGCCTCTTCGTGCGGGTTCCTGCCGTAGCGGTCGCGGATCATGCCGCAAGATATACTCAAGTACGCGCTACGTGTCGCGAGCTCCGCCCGCACGGTCATCTCCCGCGGGAAGACGCGGTAGTGAGCATCCTCCCTAAGCCCTAACGGTGGCGGCGACACTTCAAGCGCCCTTCTCGCCGCCAGGCGCGCCTCCCAACGCTCCCTCAGGGCCCGCGTCTCCGGCGCGTCCGGGGCGACGTTCAAGGGCCCGCACTCAAACCCGTCCTCGGAGGTGAACCCGAAGGAAGCCTCGAGGAGCCGCGCCGAACGGAGCGCCCGCTTCGTCCCCCGGCTCCTCACGAACTCGTACTCGGAGCGCAGCAGGATGAGCTGGGCGTCGTAGTAGGCGCCCAAACCTCCTGCCGTCGGCCGGTCGGCGTCTTCCCACTTCTTCGCGAGTGCCCGTTTGAGGGCGTTCCGTTTCTCGAAGAACCTCGAGCGCCGCCAGAGGAAGGAGCTACCGCCCGCGAGTAGGCCAGCAAGGATGGGGATCGCCGGGGCGAGAGGCCCTGCCCACGCGGTACCGAAAAGGGGTGCCGAGAGCAACACCAGGGCCGCCACGCTCGTACCGACCGCGAACCCCAGCATTGACGTTCGCCTGGCGTCCTCCCCAGCCGCCGCGTACAACCCCCCGAGCTCGTACCATAAGGACCAGGCGTCGGGTGTGGGGGAGGATCGCACGTGCTAGATTCTAATCCTCGTGGGCCCTCACCAGCATGCAGCCAGCCTCGAC
>JALZFJ010000185.1 GCA_030867425.1 Actinomycetota bacterium
AAAGGCTGCGACGAGTGCGCGGACTTCATGGGCCACGCGGCGGACATCTCCGTCGGCAGCGTCGGGAGCGCCGACGGGTACTCAAGCGTCGTCATCCGGAGCGAGGAGGGGCTCGAGGCGTTCGAGCACGTGCGCGACAGGCTAGAGCTGCGGAAACTTGACAAGCCGCATGCCCTGGATAAGCTTGACACCTTGAACAAACGGGTCACGTTCAAGAGCCTGAAACGGGCTTTTGATCCCGATGCCCCCCTGTTTATAGATTTTGAGGAGCACCTGGAGAACTACTCCGGGACGGACAGGGCGCCCGTCGAACATGACGCTGTGAGGTACTAGCTTTGGACGAGCCCCGCATAGAACTCGTACCGCCCGACGAGCCCGAGGAGCTACGGGCCGAGACACGCGCGCTCGTCGAAGACTCGCCCGAAGAAGGTAACCGGCTTGTGAAGGACGGGCGTTTTCTGGCGGACCCGTTGTGGGAGAAGTGGGGCGCAGAGCTCGAAGATGCTGGCATGAGCTACGAGAAGTTCTTGGGGATAACCCGTGGGTACGAGGCGGAGGTCCGGCTCTGGGTCATAGGCGAGCGGCCTTGGGATCACTGCGTCGCGGGCCTGAGGGGTCGCCTGCTCAGGCGTTTGCCCCGGCGGTGCCGTGAGCGAGAGCCGGCCTTAGCGGAGGTTCGCGGATGAGGAGCGCGACGGAGTACACGGTGATAGCGCCGCACGGCGGGGAGCTCGTCGACCGGCGGGTCCCGGAGGGGGAGCGCGCGGAGAGGTTGCAGAAGGCCCAGGAGCTTAAGAAGGTAGTCCTGGGGCCGCGCCCCCTGTCGGACCTGGAGATGATCTCGACGGGGGTCTTCAGCCCCTTAGCTGGCTTCATGGTCCGGGAGGACTACGAGAGCGTCGCCGAGACTATGCATCTTGCGAATGGTCTCGTCTGGAGCATGCCCATCACCCTCTCCGTAAGCGACGACGAAGCGAACGGAATAGTTGAGGGCGACGAGGTAGCTCTCGTCAACGGTGAGGGACGCGTGGTCGCCACCATGACCGTCGCGGACCGCTACGCCTACGACAAGGAGCGCGAGGCCAGGGAGGTCTACCGGACGGACGACGGGAACCACCCGGGCGTGGCCGCCCTGTACCGGCAGGGGAATACCCTGATCGGCGGGGAGGTGGCGCTGCTCGATGAGGAGCCGAACCCGAGACCGTTCCCCGGCTACTACTACGAGCCAGAGCAGCTCCGCTCTCTCTTCGCCGAGAAGGGCTGGAGGCGGGTCGTGGGCTTCCAGACCCGCAACCCGGTACACAGGGCGCACGAGCACATCCAGAAGAGCGCTCTGGAGACCGTGGACGGCCTCCTCTTGAACCCGCTCGTGGGCGAGACCAAGGCCGACGACATCCCGGCTGCGGTCAGGATGAGGTCCTACGAGGTCATCCTGGACAGGTACTACCCGAGGCAACGGGCCGTCTTGGCTGTCTTTCCGGCGGCGATGCGCTACGCGGGGCCGCGGGAGGCGATCTTCCACGCCGTGTGCCGCAAGAACTACGGTTGCACCCACTTCATTGTTGGGCGCGACCACGCGGGGGTAGGCGACTACTACGGCACATACGATGCCCAGCATATCTTTGAGGAGTTTGAGCCCGAGGAGCTGGGGATAACGCCGCTCATGTTTGAGCACGCCTTTTTCTGCCTGAGCTGCCAGGGGATGGCGTCCACCAAGACCTGCCCGCACGACAAGGAGCAGCACGTCTTCTTCTCCGGGACCAGGGTGCGCGAGATGCTCTCCAAGGGCGAGTACCCGCCGCCGGAGTTCAGCCGCCCCGAGGTCGTCGAGGTCCTCATCGAGGGCATGAGGGCCAAAGTAGACGGCGAGTAGCGCAAACTCACCAAGCAAGGAGAATTTTAGTATGGAGAGCGGCAGGTTAGAACGTGGATTCACGTTGTGGTTCACAGGGCTCTCTGGCGCCGGCAAGACCACCATCGCCGAGATAGTCGAGAAGGAGCTCAAAAGGAGGCGCAGCGGCAGCGTGGAGGTCCTCGATGGCGACATAGTGCGGACGAACCTCTCCAAGGGCTTGGGCTTCTCGCGTGAGGATCGGGACACGAACGTCCTGAGGATCGGGTTCGTGGCCAAGCTTTTGAGCCGCAACGGGGTGGCGGTAATCGTCTCGGCCATCTCGCCGTACAAGGAGGCGCGAGATAGGATCAGGCACGACATAGGCCAGGGCTTTATCGAGGTGTTCGTGGACGCCCCGGTCGAGGTTTGCGCAAAGCGGGACGTGAAGGGGTTGTACGAGAAGGCGTTCTCTGGAGAGATAAAGGGCTTCACCGGGGTTTCGGACCCCTATGAGGCGCCGTCGTCGGCGGAGCTGGTGTTGAAGACGGCCGAGGAGGGGCCCAAGGAGAGCGCGGGCAGGGTGGTTGCCAGGCTCGAGGAACTCGGATACCTGAAGCCGGTGGAGGAGCTTAGCCGAACGTGAGCTTGGAGCCCGTCCCCGCCCTCGTCGGCCTCTTAGTCAGCTTTCTGGTGAGTCTCACAGGGGTGGGGGCGGCTCGCTGATGACACCGTTCCTCATCGTGGTCATGCAGGTGCCCGCGCCCACGGCTATAGGGACGGACATGGTCTTTGCGACGGCGACGAAGATGGTCGGCTCGGTGCAGCACAACCGCCAGCGCTCGGTGAACCTCGAGGTCGCGATTTTCCTGGGGCTCGGGAGCATCCCGGCGAGCCTATTGTGGGTGTGGACGCTGGAGTGGATCAAGGGCGCCTTCGACTCGAGGAGGTGCGCGATATCATGGTCACCACCATCGCCGCAACCCTCGTCCTGGTGGGAGCCTCGCTCGTCTTCTGCACCTTCCTGCCGGAGCGTTGGGTCGGGAGCCGCAAGACCGCGTGGGACGGCGAGACCTCGATGAACCTCAAACGGCGCCTCTTCACCTAGCGGGAGCGTCATGGCGGTGATGCTCCTCTTGCTCTACCCGCTCGCCCCGGCCGTGATCGTCGGCACCGACATCACCCACGCCACCGTCCTCTCGTTCGTCACCGGCTTCGACCACATGCTCAACGGCAACGTGGACTTACACTTGACCGGAACCCTCCTCTTTGGCAGCATCCCCGGCGTCCTCATTGAGAGCCGCGTGGCTCCCTGGATCCCGTCCCGCTCACTCATCGTGATCCCTGCCGTCATGCTAGTTTTCGTCGGCGCCCGGTTGCTGCTCTCGTAGATATCCCGACTGCCTACAGGGCGTAGTCGCCGGTGTGGGCCTCTTCCAAGTAGCGAGCGAGAAGGTCTACGCAGGCCTCTACGTCCGAGGCATTCACCATCTCGTTGGGGGTGTGAACGTAGCGGGTCGGTATGGAGAGCGTGATTGAGGGGATACCGCCGTGGAGGCGTTGGACCCCGCCCGCGTCAGTGCCGCCTTGAGGCAGTATCTCCATCTGGTGCGAGATCCCCTCGCGCTCGGCTATGCGTCGAAAGTGCTCGACGAGTTTGGGGTGGCAGATCAGGGAAGAGTCCATGATCTTGATCGCCGCTCCCTTACCGAGCTCGGTGATGGTGTTCTCGTTGCCCCCACCGGGCACATCCATCGCGATCGTTATATCCAAAGCTACCACGACCGTGGGCTCTAAAGCCGTGCCGCTTGCGGCGGCGCCCCTCAAGCCCACTTCCTCTTGCGAGGTCGCCACCGCGTGGATGGTCGCCTCTTGGTGCTCCATCGTCCTCAAAGCCTCGATCATGACGAAGACACCGATGCGGTCGTCCATCGCCTTGCCCACGTAGTTGTCGCCCACCCGCTCCAGCGAACGGTCCATCGTCACGTAGTCGCCGATGCGCACCGCTTTCTTGACCTCATCGGGGCTCATCCCCAAATCCACGAAGAACTCGTCCGCCCTGGGGAGCCTCTGCTGATCATTATCGCCGCGTGCGAGGTGCGGTGGCTTGCGGGCGGGCTGCAGCGCGCCCCGCAGCGACTCTCCGTCCGCGGTCGTGACCAGGACGCGCTGCGAGACCATGTTCGCCGGGTCGTGCCCGCCCAAGGTTTGGAGCCGCAAGAAACCTTTATCGTCTATATACTTGACGAGGAAGCCGATCTCGTCCAGATGAGCGGCTATCATCACTCGCGCGTCGTCGCGCCCCCGCTTCGTGCCGATGACACTGCCCAAGGGGTCGGTGCGGACCTCGTCGGTCAAAGCCTCGAGCTCCTCGCAGGCGATCTCGCGCTGTTGTTCTTCCCGCCCCGGCACACCGGGCGTCTCGATCAACCGCTTCAATAGCTTCTCGTTTAATGTCACCGGCCATTTCCTCCTTCGTACGTCTTGCACAAACCTTCCCCGAGCGTAGCAGCGGCCCGGCTACACTTCAAAGCCGCTACCCTGCGGCTCGGAACGCGATGACGGAGACGTTCGGAAGAACCGGGTTTGACCCAGTGCCAGGCGATGTTTTACTCTGCCAACGGGCGTTCGGCTACGGAGCCCACGTCTTCTCAGCGAGGCACGTTTGGGAGGTTCCGGTTTGTCGAGGCAGGGTGCGGTCGGTCGCAGGGAAAGGTACTCGCTCGCGTTCGTGGTAGTCGTCGCCCTGTTCGTTACCACCCTCATCACAGCGAACATAACGGCGGTTAAGCTCGTCGGTTTCTGGGGGCTCGTGCTGCCGGCGGCCATTATCGTTTTCCCCGTAAGCTACATCTTGGGCGATGTTATGACCGAAGTGTACGGCTACCGGGCGGCGCGGCGTGTGATCTGGTTAGGGTTCTTCTGCAACCTCCTCACCGTCGTCGCCGTCTACCTCGGAGGGATACTACCCGCCGCACCGTTCTGGCAAGGCCAGGAAGCCTACGAAATCATCCTGGGCTACACACCCCGTCTCCTGATCGCTTCCTTCTTCGCCTACCTCGTCGGCGAGTTCGCCAACGCCATCGTCCTCGCCAGGATGAAAGTAGCCACCAACGGCCGCTTCCTCTGGAGCCGCACCATCGGCTCGACCCTCGTTGGTCAGGGTCTCGACTCCCTCGTCTTCATCGTCCTCGCGTTCGTCGGGACCATCCCTGCGTCTGCGATTCTCGCAGCCATCGTGACCCAGTGGCTCGTCAAATCCCTCTACGAAGCTCTCGCCACGCCGCTAACTTACTTAGTCGTAAACCGCCTCAAGCGCACCGAAGGCTTGGACGTCTACGACCGCGACACGAACTTCAACCCGCTCCTGGTCGGCCGTTGAACGCTACGTTACGCGCTGCAGATGCTCCTTACTCAGCTTTGGTACTAAAATGCTAAGTGTGGCAACTCGAATACAGCGAGGAGAGCATCATGATGTTACGCCCGCGATTGCCTACCAGCGCAACCGCTACGCCGAGTGGGGCACCGACCAGGATAAGCCGAAACCAGAGCCAATGCCGCCCGAAGAGTTGCCGTGGGAGAAGTACTTCGTCGACACCCCGGATCAGGTCGCCGAAGGCCTGATCGCTCTCTACGAAGAAACTCCTTTTGACCGCTTCTGTTTCTGGGGCCGGCTGCCGGGCCTGAGCCACGAGCAGGCGATGAAGTCTACGCGCATCTTCGCCTCCGAGTTTGCCCCGAAAGCCCGCGACGCGGTGGAGAGCGTGTGAAGGCCGAACCTACCGCTCTCACCCCTGAGCAGACCGCCTATCTCGTCCGCCAGAGGGTGGCCCGGCTTGCCACCGCCGGTGAGGAGGGGGAGCCGCATGTGGTTCCGGTGTGCTTCGCCTACACGCCGGGCTCGATCTACATAGCCCTCGACGAGAAACCCAAAGATGTCCCGCCGACCCATCTGAAGAGGGTCAGAAACATCCTTAAGAACCCGCAGGTGGCGCTTGTGGCCGACCGGTATGCCGAAGATTGGGACCTCCTGGCGTTCGTCATGGTGCGCGGCCAAGCGAAGCTGGCGGAAGCTGGTACAGAAGAGCATGCCACAGCCGTGCGGCTCCTGCGCGGCAAGTACCACCAGTACGAGCGGATGAAGATAGAGGAGAATCCGGTAATCTCCATCCGCCCCGAACGCGCCGCCTCGTGGGGGGCGCTGGACACCCCGGATGGCGCCGCAGAACCGCTCATGGACGCCCTTTTGGGCCGCCGTTCGGTGCGGCGCTACCTGAATCGAGGGGTGCCCAAAGAGGTCATAGAGAGGGTGCTCGAGGCCGCGCGGTGGGCGCCGTCGCCGCACGGCAGGCAGCCCTGGCGCTTCGCCGTGATCTCGCAGGAAGAGACGAAGACGCGTCTGGCGGAGGCGATGGGGGAAGAGTGGCGAGCCAACCTGGAGATGGACGGCCAGAGCGACGAGGTGGTCGAGAAACGCCTCGAATGCTCCCGAAAGAGGCTGCTCACCGCGCCAGTCTTAGTACTGCTCTGCCTGTACTTAGAGGATCTAGACATTTACCCAGACTCCGCTCGTCAGCAGAACGAAACGGCGATGGCCGTTCAGAGCTTGGGGGCGACGGCCCAGAACATGCTGCTCGCCGCTTACTCCCTGGGATTGGACGTAGGCTGGATGTGCGCCCCCTTATTCTGTCCGGAGAAGGTCACGGAGGCCCTCGGCCTCGATCCCAGACTTATCCCGCACGCGCTCCTCACCCTAGGATATGCGATAGGAGATCCCCTGAAGCGCCGCTCTCGGAAGCCGCTCGCCGAGCTCGTAGTTTACCGGGCCTGATACACTTGCGCTCTGGGGCCACGTATAGGGTGTTGCAGCGACGTGCCCTATCTTTAATCTCAGTTCCTCTGGTAACATCTCCTGGCCGTAGTTCGCTCCGGTGGTTTCAGTGATTGACCATCTTCCCCGGCTTTGGCTGCGCTTCGAGCACGAGGGACGTTGACGTTCGTTTGGGTGGGTAGTACAGTCCCCGCGTGCCACATCAACGGGACGAACACTAGATGCATCATTCCGTCTACCGCCTCACCCAGCGACCCAAGCTAGGCGGGCGCGGTTGGATCGGCGAGGAGGGTACTTGAGAGCAGGTTTCAACAAGTGGTGGTTGCTGCCGTTCGGCGTTTTGACCGCTTTGGCGCTGGTCGCGTTGGGCATCGTCGTCGTCGGGCCGTCTTTCACGGATCGTTCGTCCACCGAGGTAGCCCAACAATCGGCGGGCGAGCCGACCACGACTGGCGAGACGCCCGCGGAATGTTCTGGTGAATTGGCTACTGACTACGCCTGCTACCAGGAGCGTTACCAGGGCCTGGTCCGTGGTTCCGGCGTCGAAGCCGCCTTCGCCGATCTCAAGGACGAATACGAGAAGAACGAGTTCGTGAAAGCCCAGTGCCATCAGCTGACCCACGTCGTAGGCCGCACTGCCTTGGACCTCTACGGCGATTTATCAAGTACTTACAGCCGGGGCGATAACTTCTGCTGGTCAGGTTACTACCACGGGGCTATGGAGGCCATCGTGGCCAAGATCGGACCCGACGAGATACTGGAGGAGGCTAACACGATCTGCGCTGATATGCGCAAGAACCAAGCACATTCTTTCTATCACTACAACTGCGTCCACGGGCTCGGCCACGGCTTCATGGGCATCCAGCAGAACGAGCTGTTTGAGTCTCTTGAGACGTGCGACACGCTGGAGGACGATTGGGAGAGAGAGTCTTGTTACAGCGGGGTGTTCATGGAGAACGTAATGGCCCAGAGCAACCCGAGCCACCCCTCCAAGTATCTGAAAGCCGACCAACCCCTTTACCCTTGCACTGACTTAGAGGCCAAGTACAAACACGAGTGCTATAAGATGCAGACATCGTACGCCCTGCAGACGCAGAACTACGACTTTAGCAAGGTCTTCGCCCTCTGCGCGGGGGTCGAGGACGATTATCGGCCGACGTGCTACCAGAGCGTGGGGCGAGACGCCTCCTCGCAGGGCACCGCCGACGTGGACAAGACCAGGGATATCTGCATGCTGGGCGAAGATTACGAGGCCAGGTCCAACTGCGTCATCGGCGTGGTTAGAGACTTCATCTCGTATTACAGTGACGACACGCAGGCCAAGGAGTATTGCGAAGCCTTAGACACGGAGTTGCGCGACGTGTGCCTCCAAGAAGCCGAAGAGTTTTACAAGATCTTTGATACTGCTCCAGAAACTCGTCCAACTTGACGAAGAACATCGCTATAATTACGTTTGTCGGCTTGATCCTCGGCTTCGCCATGATCGGGGGGGCCCTGTACTGGCTGCTGGGATCGAGGGACGGCAGCAGCAGCAGCAGCAGCAGCGGTGCCGCCGTCGTTGATGAGAGCGTCAATCGTTCGTATACGCTTGAGGAACTGGCCCTCTACGACGGCAAGAACGGCAACGATTGCCTGGTAGCGGTCGACGGCGACGTGTACCTCATAGAGGGCTTCGCGCTGTGGGTGGAAGGCGAGCACATAACGTCCGGGGGTAGAGCCCGTTGCGGGTTCGACCTCACCGAGGTGATAGACGAGTCACCCCACGGGCGAAGCAAGCTGGAACTGCTCAAAAAAGTCGGCACCCTCGAGTAGGGGCCGACCTCCAGCGAGCGACCGAGGTGCTGGTCCTCACGAGTAACGCAGGGCGCTAAAACACCGCTGGCCCAGTCAGAGACAGGGAGGTACACCCGGTTGCGGTCAAAACGTGTTCGAGAAAAGGGTGCGCCCGAAGCATGTCGAGGAGCCGGGGCGCGACGAGGATGTAGAGGTAGAGTGCGAGCGCCAGGGCCGACGCGGCCGTGTATGTATCCTGCCAGACTGCTGACCACCTCGCAGGGTAAACAGCAGGACGAGGAGATCTTTTGAGGGCGCTTTTAAGCCGTCAGGATTGGGTTTATGTGCTCAGCCTCATGGTCCCTTTCGTGGTCTACAACCTCGCGCTGAAGGCCCTGATCCTGGCTTCGCGAAACGTCGAAAGTATCGGGCAGTACAGGGTTCCGACCCTCAGTTTCCTGGCATATGGGATGTGGTCGGATGTATTCTTCGTCCTAGGGTACGTGTTGCTCTGGATCGGGCTTTTCGCTGCTGCGCGTAAGGGTCCTTTACGCTGGGGCGTGCTGGTTCTCTTCCACGCCACCACGATACTCGTGGTGCTGATCAAGACGGTCGCCTACCAGTACATCCAGGAGACCGGCACCACGCTCGACTACACCAGCATCGCCCTATGGCTCCCCAGGTTCTATGAGCTTGGACCGATGCTCGTCCAGGGGATTCCGCTCACGGCCTGGGTGCTCCTCGTGGCCGTCCTCTCCTACGCGGCTTTGGGCCCCTGGCTCGTGACGCGCCTTGCCGTCCGATGGCGAGGGTGGCCGAGAAGATCGCCCTCGACCGAGAGTAAGACCGCCTTGCTCGGCTCTCTTGTGCTGTGTCTTTTGGCGCTCGGGTTCGGCTGGCTATCGCTGCAGGAGGACTTCAACCCGTACGACGAGTACCTCCGAATTACTGGCCAGGAGTGGAAGACGGTGACGCAACTCAACAAACCGTTGGTGAGGGATCCGCTCGTCAACGTGGCGGTTACCGGGGCCAAGGAGTTGTGGCGCGAAGAATCGCAAGACGGTGCTTCCTATCCGAGCCTCGCGGACGCGCCTCCGGCGAGCCTCCTGCCTACGGGGTCCGAGCAGCGCAACGTCGTTTTGGTCCTTCTAGAGACGACGCGCGCGAAGTCCGTAACGCCTTACGACGAGGACCTAGAGACGACACCCTTCCTGGACGAGCTAGCGAAGAACAGCCTGCTTGCCGAGCGGGCTTACGCGAACGT
Organism: Actinomycetota bacterium; assembly: GCA_030867425.1. Classification (GTDB taxonomy): domain Bacteria; phylum Actinomycetota; class Rubrobacteria; order Rubrobacterales; family Rubrobacteraceae; genus Rubrobacter_F. The sequence continues at coordinate 9,700 of JALZFJ010000185.1, forward strand.
GCCTTATAGCACCAAGGCGAACGTCGCGATTAACTGCGGAATTTTTCCGCACCCCGTCCAGGCGTCTTACGGTTTAGCGCCCGAGGCCAGCCCAGGCGGCATACCCGCGAGATGCCTCCCCGACCTTCTGAAAGACCAAGGCTATAGTACTGCTTACTTCACGACGTCGACGAAGAATTTCGAGAATTTTGGAGATTTAGTAAACAACTTCAAATACGACGAGTTTTACTCATACGAGTCCTTGAATCAGCAAGGGTCAGCGAGGATGGGTGGCATTGGCCACTCCGTAGAAGAGACCATGCTGGAGCCGAGCGAGGAGTGGCTAACGGAGCAGAAAGAGGCGGGCAAGCCTTTCCTGGCCACCTATTTGACTTCTATTACCCACTACCCGTACATGGTGCCGGAGACCTACCAGCAGGAAAGGTTCGTCGAGGATGAGGATCTCAACCGCTACCTCAACGCCCTCCGCCTCCAGGACATTTTCTTGGAGAGTCTCTTCGATCAGTACAAGGAGCTTGGGCTCTACGATGATACGGTCTTCGTCATCCTCGGCGACCACGGGGAGGGCTTCGGTGAGCACGGCCTTTACGTGCACGGTAACACACCCCACGAAGAGGCCTTGAGGATACCGATGATCGTCCACGATCCCAAGCGGTTCGAGGAGGGGGCGCGTGTGGAGGCCCCGGTGAGCCAGCTAGACGTCCTCCCGACCGTTGCCGATCTGTTGGGCTACGAGATCGAGGGCGGAGCGTACCAGGGCAGCTCACTCCTCGGACCGCCACCCGAGGATCGCATACAGCATTTCAGCTGCTGGGGATCAGAGGTATGCCTGGGGAGCATAGAGGGGTATGAGAAGTATATTTACTATTACGACAACCAGCCCGACGAGCTCTACGACTTATCCGAAGACCCGCTTGAGCAGAAGAACCTGGCGGACGAGCGCCAGGAAGATGTACAGAAGCGACGCAGTGAGCTTCTCGATTGGCACTCGATGATCAACGCCACTTACAGGGCTCCGCAGAGGGAGTAGGACAAAAACCCTCGCTCCGTGAGCCGCACGAGTTTTCTGAGGTGGCTTCTCAAGAGTAGGCCCGCTCGGGCGTGCCATAGAGGGTGGTGCGGCGGCGGGGGGTGCGTCCTATACTTCCGATCATCTGCTCTAGCTCCTCCGGCAGCATCTCCTGGCCGTGGCTCGCCCCCGCGGCCCTGGAAATGTTCTCGTTCATGAGTGTGCCGCCGAGGTCGTTGCAGCCGGCCTCTAGACAGAGCTTCGCCCCTTCGGTGCCCATCTTGACCCAAGAGACCTGCACGTTGTCTATGTAACCATGCAGCGCTATGCGTCCTACAGCGTGCATCTTGAGGGCCTCGGCGAAGGTCGGACCTTTGCGAGAGCGGCCCTGCAAGAAGAGCGGTGCACCCATGTGCACGAACGGTAGCGGGACGAACTCGGTAAAACCGCCGGTCTCTGCCTGAATGTCGCGCAGGACGAGGAGGTGTCTGGCCCAGTTAATAGGGCCTTCTACATGGCCGAACATGATCGTGGACGTCGAGCGAAGACCTAAGCCGTGTGCTACTCGCATCACCTCGGACCACTCGGCTGTCGTGACCTTATCGGGACAGATTATTGCCCGAATCTCATCGTCCAACACCTCCGCCGCCGTCCCCGGCAGCGTCCCCAAGCCTGCCGCTTTTAGCTCTCCCAAGAACTCCTTGACGGAGAGGCCCAGGGTCCGTGCCCCTTGCGAGACCTCCAAAGGCGTGAAGGCGTGGACGTGCAACTCGGGGACTTCCTCTTTGACGACCCGCAGGTACTCCAGGTAGCTCTTGCCGGTAAACTGGCCGTGGATGCCGCCCTGCATACAGACCTCCGTGGCGCCCTTCTCCCACGCCTCGCGGGCCCGCCTGGCGACCTCTGTGGTGTCCAAGAGGTACGGCTCGCCGCGCAGGTTGAGGGACTTCGGACCCTTAGAGAACGCGCAGAAGCGGCACCGGAAGTAGCACTGGTTAGTGTAGTTGATGTTGCGGTTGACGACGTAGGTGACCTCGTCGCCGTTCGCAGCGCTCCTGAGCTCGTCGGCGACCTTGCAAAGCTCGGAGAGCTCCATGCCGCGAGCGGTGAAGAGCAAGGCTATCTCCTCTCCGCTCAGGTCCTGCTCCCCGGCCTTCGCGAGAGCCCGTGCGAACTCGGGCCGCGTCTTCGAGTGCCTAACCCCGCGCACCTCCCGGACTGTCTCGTTCGGGATGTCCTCGGTCGTCCCCGGCGCCCAAAGCTCGATCCGCGCGAAACCCTCGGCGTCCATCGCGGCCCACGCCTTAGAGCGGAGCTTCTCGTCCACCCACTTCTCCGCGCCGAGGGCGTAGGCGGGGTGAAGGGCGAGCCGTTCGAGGAGCAGGTAGCCCTTGCCTTCGGTCGCCTGCTCCAGCTCGTCGAGGTGTGGCCAGGGGGCTTCGGGGTTCACGTGATCGGAGGTGACGGGGGAGATGCCGCCCCAATCGTTTATACCCGCGTCTACATACTGCGCGTAGGAAGGCGTCCCGTTCCGAGTAGGCTCCGCCAGGTTCGGGGGCGCCTGCACAGCCATGCTTTCGGGGAGGAGGAGCCGGGCGAGCACGATGGTCGCGAGCATCTCGCTCTCCGACGGCTCCGGAGCCAGGGCCATTCGCGTCCCCGTCTTGGCCCTAAAGTTCTGGACGATACACTCCTGGAGGTGCCCGTGCCTTTCATGCTGTTCTCGGATGGCGAGCAGGGTGGCTACCCGCTCCTCTATCGTCTCCCCGATCCCGATGAGGATCCCCGTCGTGAACGGCACGTGCGAGCGCCCCGCCGCGTCGAGCGTTTCGAGGCGGCGCGCGGGTACCTTGTCCGGCGAGGCCCAGTGGGCCATGTTCCGCTCCAGGAGACGCTCGGAGGTCTGCTCGAGCATGATCCCCTGCGAGACCGATACCTTTCTTAGAGCCTGCACCTCCTCCTCAAGGAGCACACCAGGGTTCGCGTGCGGCAAGAGCTCCGTCTCTTCCAACACCAGCTCGCAAGCATGTACGAGATACTCTACGGTGCTCGAAAAGCCCATCTCCTTGAGTTCACGCTTCGCCTCGGGATAGCGCTTCTCCGGCTTGTCCCCCAGGGTGAAGAGTGCCTCCTTGCACCCGGCCTCCGCACCGGCGCGCGCTATCCTCAGCACCTCCTCGGGGGTCAGGTACGCCCTCTCGCCGGGACGGGGCGGATGGGCAAAGATGCAGTAGCCGCAGTTGTCGCGGCAGAGCTTGGTCAAGGGGATGAAGACCTTGCGCGAGTAAGAGACGCGTGGCCCAAAAAAGCGGTCCCGAACCTCGGTCGCCGCCCGCCTCGCGGGCTCAAGGTCTGAGTAGGCGAAGCGCGCCAAAGCATAGGCCGCCTCTCTGCCCAGGCGTCCCTCGACGGCCTCTTCGATAAGCTCCTCGTAACCTCGTATCTCCCTCATAGGCGGTCAGTATACTCGGACTGAAGCCCTCTGCCGCGCATCGAAGCCGTGATCCACGGACGCCTCCGACTATTCCCGACAAAATTTGTCGGAGATAGTTTAGAATGTGCTCCTGGGCCGTTGACATCGTGGAAGAGGAGAGTCTGATGGAGCAAGAGATAGAACAGAAGGGCTACACGCACCCCGAAGCGCTAGTGACGACCGAGTGGGTCGCCCAGCACCTGGACGACGCTGAGAACATAAGGATCGTCGAATCGGACGAGGACGTGCTCCTCTACGATATAGGGCACGTCCCCAACGCCGTGAAGATAGACTGGGTCGAGGACTTGAACGATCCTTTGGTCAGGGACTATCTAGAGCCCGAGCGTTTCGCTGAGCTGATGGCCGAGAAGGGCATCTCCCCCGACACAAAAGTCGTCTTCTACGGTGACAAGAACAACTGGTGGGCGACCTACGCGCTTTGGGTCTTCAGGCTCTTCGGGCACGACAACGTCGCGGTGATGGACGGCGGGCGCAAGAAGTGGGAGGCTGAGGGACGCGAGATGACACAAGCGGTGCCCTCCTTCCCCCGCGCCGAGTACCCAGTGCCCGAGAGGGATGACTCGAAGATCCGGGCTTTCAAAGACGACGTGATGAGGCACATAGAGAGGCACGACCCGCTGGTGGACGTGAGGAGCCCGGGCGAGTACTCGGGCGAGCTCCTCCACATGCCGGACTACCCTCAGGAGGGCGCCTTAAGGGGCGGGCACATCCCAGGTGCGGCCAACGTGCCCTGGGCGAGGGCGGCCCGGGACGACGGCACCTTCAAGAGCGCCGGCGAGCTGCGCGAGATCTACGAAGGAGAGGCCGGTCTTTCCGAAGGCGACGACGTCATAGCCTACTGCCGGATAGGGGAGCGTTCTTCCCATACCTGGTTCGTCTTGAACTACTTGCTCGGGTACGACAAGGTCAGGAACTACGACGGCTCCTGGACCGAGTGGGGCAACTCCGTGCGCGCCCCCATAGAGAGGTAAGAGCCTAGGGCTATGGGCCGCCAGGATCAGATAGCGGTGCTCGTCGAGCACTATCAGAACCGTCGCCATCGAGGAGTCCTGGAGGACGCTGACGTGGTGATGCCGGGCGGTAGCCCCGAGTGCGGGGGTTCAGTTGTGATCTACCTCAATGCCGGGGAGGAGGGACGCATAAAGGACCTCTCCTTCACCGGCGAGGGTGACACCATAAGCCAGGGAGCCACGAGCATGATCCTGGAGCAGGTGCTAAACGACGGGCTCACGATAGACGAAGTCCTTGCCCTCGACTACGACTCCTTCGTGGACCACGTCGGGCGCGAGGCCGTAGGCAGTCGCACCCGCAACGCCACCCTCGGCTTGAGCACCCTCAAGTCTGCTATCAGGAAGTATCGGAAGGAGACCCTGCTCGACGGGAGCGGCGAGCCTGTTCCCAGCTGCGGGTAGCAAACGTAGGGGCAGATCTCTGCGTCGCACCGGGCTCTGCTAGGCGACCCGTGGGTCGAGGCGTTTTACCGCCTATGTTCGCGGGGCGTTCTCTTCGCTAAACTGCCGCACATGAGTGAGGAGAAGAGAGATCCCCTCTGGGGCGGCAGGTTCGGCTCGTCCCCGGCGGAGGCCTTCGAGAAGCTGAATGCCTCTATTCCTTTCGATATACGGCTCGCCCCGTACGATATACAAGGCTCCATTGCCCACGCCCGGATGCTAGGCGAAAAGGGGATGGTTACGGAAGAGGAGTCCGGGGAGCTGGTGCGGGGCTTGCGCGTGGTGCTCGGAGAGATCGAATCAGGACTGTTCTCGTGGTCTCTTAAGGACGAGGACGTGCACACGGCCGTCGAGCGGCGGTTGCGCGAGATCGTCGGAGACGTGGCGCTCAAGCTGCACACGGGTCGGAGCCGCAACGACCAGGTGGCGCTCGACCTGCACCTCTTCGTTCGGGATGCAGCAGGACGCATACGAGACGGCCTGCTCGAAACGATGCGCGCGCTCCTGACGGTAGCTGAGACGCACAAGGGTCTCGTCATGCCCGGCTACACGCACCTGCAGCGGGCGCAGCCGATCCTGCTCGCTCATCATCTCCTCGCCCACTTTTGGGCCTTCGAGCGGGACCTCAAGCGCCTCGACGCGGCCCGCGAGGCGGCTAACGTCTCGCCTCTTGGCGCCGCCGCTTTGAGCGGGACGCCGCACTCTGTAGACCCGGCACTAACCGCCGGGGCTTTGGGCATGGAGCCGCTCGTCAACTCTCTCGACGCTGTTTCCGAGAGAGACTTCGCCCTGGACCTCCTCTACGCCTGCGCCGTATTGGGGGTACATTTGTCTAGGTTAGGGGAGGAGTGGGTACTCTGGACCTCTTCGGAGTTCGGGTTCGCTATCCTCGACGACGCCTACTCCTCCGGTTCCTCGATCATGCCCCAGAAGAAGAACCCCGACGCCTACGAACTAGCGCGCGCTAAAGCCGGACGGCTTATCGGTAACCTGAACGCCCTGCTCATCGCCCTCAAGGGTCTCCCCTTAGGATACTCAAAGGACCTCCAGGAGGACAAAGAGCCCCTCTTAGATTCCGTGGACCAGATTCTCGCCGTGCTAGCCGTGCTGCCGGAGATGCTCCGCACCGCCTCCTTCGGTGTAGAGCGTATGGCACGAGCGGCGGGCGGCTTCGCCTTGGCGACCGAGCTCGCGGATTTTCTAGCGGCGCGAGGTGTACCGTTCCGCGAGGCGCACCGGGCGGTCGGGCAACTCGTCCGGCGGTGCGAGGAGGCGGGGATCTCCTTAGAAGAGGTCTCCGATGAGGAGCTCGCGGCTGCACACCCGGCGCTCGCCGACCTGCCCCGAAGACTCCTCACGCCTAAGGGCAGCGTTGCCAACAAGAAGTCTTCGGGGTCCACTTCCTTCGACTTCGTCGAGGAACAGCTTCGGCGAGCCCGAGAGCTCCTCGATCCCTAGCTCGGCCCCGGCGCCTAGCGGTAAAATGCTGGGCCTCGGAGTCGAACGTGAAAACTTGGGTTTCCGAGATCTCGTTTTCGCGCGTGCTCGAACTGCACACGATCGTGTGTTTCGTTCGGATGAGG
>JALZFJ010000187.1 GCA_030867425.1 Actinomycetota bacterium
ACAGCATCTACATCCCGCCCTTGGAGGTTGAGCGTGAAGCCCAAGGAGTTGAGCACGAGCCCCGCGAAGAATAGCAGCAAGATGGCGCTGCATATTATGGCAAAGACGCACCCGATAAAGCTCGCCAGCCAGTCCACACCGCCATAGACCTCTCTGAGGCGAGCTTCCCGCGCTTCATCCTCTTCTATATAGCCACCCGGGTGCGGTGCAGCCTCATCCTCGGGCGTTCCAGGGGAATGGATCACGCGCGTCTGCGGCTCCTCCTCGTCGAAAGCTCCGGGCGAGGTGTTTTCGGGAGCGGGCGGCTGTGTCGCGGCACTGCGCTCCTCATCTTCGGGCGAAACCGGTCGCGTCTCCGCGTCCTCGCCGCTCCGTGGCACGCGTCGGGTCTCCTCGATATCCCTCTCTTCTCCCAGAGGACCACGTCTGCGGCGGTCTTCTGGCCTGTCCTGGGGTCTGTCGTCCATCTCTCCCCCTCGTCGTCGTAGTTCACGGTCGCTTCCGCGGGTTGCCCCGCCTCAAGATTCTACCCCGCCAGCCCCCTCGGCTCACCCACCACGCCACACAAGACCGTGTATCTCGCACCCTGCTTATACGAAGGGCCAAAAATGGCGAGCTTTCCGAGGATGCGGCTTGTACGTCGGGCCGTATCCAAGGGGCATTTGGCGTTCATATCATAGCTCATGTACCATGGCGATACATCTACGGTAGGGATGCCGTCCCGGCAGAAACGCGAAAGAAAGATTGGAGGAGCGGTTGGAAACGGCAACCAAGCAAGACATTCTAAGGCAGGCCCAGGAAGGTAACGTCAAGTTCATCCGGCTATGGTTCACGGACATCGTGGGAACGCTGAAGAGCTTCTCGATAACGGTCGGTGAGCTTGAGGACGCTTTGGAAGGAGGAATGGGCTTCGACGGCTCGTCTATTACGGGCTACCAGGATATTGAGGAGTCGGACATGATCGCCCTGCCCGACCCCTCGACCTTCAAGGTCTTCCCCTGGAGCCCGGCCGAGAACCGCACGGCCCGCATGATCTGCGACGTGATGACCCCGGAAGGGGACAACTACGTGGGCGACCCGCGCCACGTGCTCAGACGGGCCGTGGAGCGGGCCAACGAGATGGGTTTCGACAACTTCTACTGCGGCCCCGAGCTCGAGTACTTCTACTTCAAGAACGATCAGTCCCCGGAACCCTTGGACTATGGTTCGTACTTCGACCTGACCACGCTGGACGCGGCGACCAGCCTCAGGCGCGACACGATCCTGGCGCTCGAGGCATTGGGGATCGACGTGGAGTACTCCCACCACGAGGTCGGCATCTCCCAGCACGAGATCGACCTCAGGTTCGACGGCGCCTTGGAAATGGCCGATAGGGTCCAGACCTACAAGACGGTGGTCAAGGAGATCGCCACCCGCCACGGGGTCTACGCCACCTTCATGCCCAAACCCTTTCAGACCGAGAACGGCTCGGGGATGCACACCCACCAGAGCCTCTTCACGAACGGCGAGAACGCCTTCTTCGACGCAGACGACCAGTACTACCTCTCCGACACGGGGAAGGCGTTCATCGCGGGGCAGCTCAAGCACGCGCGAGAGATAAGCCTCGTCTTCGCCCAGTACGTGAACTCGTACAAGAGGTTGGTCCCCGGCTACGAGGCCCCGGTCTATCTGGCCTGGAGCCGCCGCAACCGCTCGGCCTTGGTGCGGGTGCCGGTTTACCACCCGGGCGAGGCAAGGGCCCAGCGCGCGGAGTTCCGTTGCCCGGACCCCTCGGCGAACATCTACCTATGCTTCTCGGCGCTCCTGCACGCGGGGCTCGAAGGGATAGAGAGGAGCTACGAGCTCCCCGAGCCGATGGAACGCAACCTCTACGACCTCTCCGTCGAAGAGCGGCAGAAGATGGGCATCGAGACCCTGCCCGTCGACCTCGGAGAGGCGATCAGGGAGGCCGAGAACTCCGAGCTCCTGGAGAAGGCCCTGGGCGAGCACGTCTACAGGCGACTCCTGGACGTCAAGCGCGCGGAGTTCGAGGAGTACCGGCTGCAGGTAACGCCATACGAGATCCAGAAATTCTTGCCGGTTCTATAAGCTGTTTAAGCCGCTCAGTCTGGGGTGCGGGCTGCGTACGCACCCCTTCTGCTTTAGGGGCTCTTCAGGAACTTCGCCGCGTGTAGGGCCAGATCGGGGCTTTCTTCGAGCTCTTTTTAGAGGTGGACCAGGTTTTGGAGGTGTCCACATCGTAGTGGGGCTCTCCTTCGTGCACGCGGAGCCCCAGCGCGCGGGCTTTCCTGATCGTCTCGCGGTAGACGGTCCCCATGGACCATTCGATGCTGTGGAAGAGCTCCTTGTACGACTCTCAGAGGTCAAGGAGGACGTAGCCGCCGCCTGTGCTGCCGACGATGGCCGCGTAGTAGGAAGAGGATTCGCCCGGGCGTTCGCCTTTGAGGGCGCGAGTGACGCTTCGGAGGCACTCAGGCGGCAGGGTCAGAGAATCGGTACCGAGTATCAGGACGGGGCCTGGTTCGGCGAGGCTGCACAGGGGCCGCCCCTCCCGGCGGCGCGATGAACTTACTCGGGCCCGGCAGGTAGGCCGTTTTACCTGCCCCCTCCATCCTGCGGACGAAGACTCCATCACGGGGATATCTGGGATCCCACCCGCTCGTATACGTCTCGCCCGACGAAGATCCCCGAATCCCCGTAATAACGTCCAAGCCGGCGATAGAAGGGCGCCAAAGCCTCCAGCCGACGCCCCAAAGCACCGCACTCGGGATATCGCAACCGGAAGTTGGCGCCGACGCGCCCTCACTCGACGGCGTCCCTTATCTGGAGCGCAGCGTCCGGCGGCGCGACGTCGGCGTGCAAGAAAAGGAGCACGTCCCCTGAATCCGCCCTCGCTTCGGCGTTGAGCTGTCCCCCCGGCCGGGCCGCGCGGACCAGGCAGGCTGAGCTCGAAACGACGAGTCCCGGGGTGCCGTCCGTCGAGCCGCCGTTGGCGACCACGACCTCTCCGACGCCCCTCATGCATGAGAGGCGTTCGAGCAGGGCGCCTCTGTGGGCGGCCTCGTTTAGGGTGGGGATCACCATGGAGACCTCCATCAGCAAACAAGTATAGGATACCTAAAGCCTACGTTCTCGGATGGAGGACCGGATCACGAGTCCCTTTGCCCTATAATCTACGCGGTCTCTAGGGCAAAGTCGAAGAAGCAGAGGAGGGAACGTACTCTTGGTTAGGATCGACGCAGGAGACGGCGCACTGACGGAGGTGTCCGCGCCTATGCTGGCGGTTGGCGTCCACAAGGACGATGGAATCCCGCAGGAATTGGGCGAAGCCGCCGGTAAGCTCCTCTCGGACGGGGACTTCTCTGGCAAAGAGGGCGAGACGGCCCTCATCTACGCCCCGGTTGGCCTGTCCACGCCCCGGTTGCTGCTCGTGGGCCTAGGCGAGCGCGCTTCATTTACGCTGGACAAGCTCCGGCGCACCTCCGCGACCGCGGCGAAACGCGCCCGCTCTCTGAAGCTCGACGAGGCCGCCTTCACCCTGCCGGTGCCCACCGGTTTCGGGGCGCGCGAGGCTGCCGAAGCCGCTGCCGAGGGCGCGGCCTTGGGCCTGTACCGCTTCGACCGCTACAAGACCGGCGAAGAGAATCACGAGCTTACGGCCTTCACCCTCGTCTCGGAAGACGAAGTCGCGGTAGTGGCGGGCACCGAAGCCGGGGTGAAGCTCGCGGCAGGAGCTCTTCTCGCCCGGGACCTCGCTAACGAACCCTCCAACGCGGCGACCCCAGAATACCTGGCCCAAAAGGCGCACGAGATAGCCGAGCGGTACGGCATGGAGGTAACCGTCCTGGATCGGGCCGGGATCGAGGCGGAAGGCATGGGTGGGCTGGCGACGGTCGGGCGGTCGTCCACGAACGAGCCACGTTTCATCGCGCTGGAGCACAGCAAGCGCACAGAAGACGAAGCCCCCGTCATCCTCGTCGGCAAGGCCGTGACCTTCGACTCGGGCGGCATCTCCATAAAGCCTTCTACCGGGATGGAGGACATGAAGTATGACATGAGTGGGGGGGCGGCGGTCTTGGGCGCGATGGAGGCCGTGGGCTCCTTGGGTCTCCCCATTAACGTCATAGCCCTCGTCCCCGCCACCGAGAACCTCCCCGGAGGGAACGCCTTTAAGCCCGGGGACGTGCTCACGCTACACTCAGGCAAGACCGTCGAGATCGTCACGACCGATGCGGAGGGGCGCCTGGTCCTGGCCGACGCCCTCTCCTACGCCAGGCGCTACGAGCCCGCCGCTGTCGTGGACTGCGCGACTTTGACCGGGGCGTGCCACGTTGCCTTGGGCGACTACGCCTCCGGGCTCATGGGCAACGACGACGGCTTGATAGCCGAGGTCCAGGCCGCGGGAGAGGCCTCCGGCGAACCCGCCTGGCACCTCCCACTCTTCTCCGAATACACCGAGCAGATAAAGGGCAACACCGCTGACATCAAGAACTCCGGTGGCCGGTACGGCGGCGCTTCGACCGCCGGTGCCTTCCTCAAGGAGTTCGTCGAATACCCCTGGGCGCACCTGGACATCGCCGGCACTGCCTACAACAGCAAACAAGAGAACGCCTACACGCCCAAGGGCGCTTCTGGGACGCCGGCGCGCCTGCTCGTCGAGTTCCTGCGGGCCCGGGCAGAGGACCGGGAGGGCGCTATATGATCGTCGAGGTGCTCACCGTCGGCCCGTTTCAGGAGAACTGCTACGTGATCGGTGATGAAGGATCGGGCATAGGCGCAATCATCGACCCCGGCGACGAGGCGACCCGCATCGCGCTCGCCATCGAAAGGTTAGGGCTGGAGATAGGCCAGATCATCGTCACCCACGCCCACGTAGACCACGTCGGCGCCCTGACCCCACTCGCGGACGAGTATCTCTGCCCGATCCTGATGCACGAGGAGGCCGAAGCGATGCTGAAGACGGTGCCCCAGCAAGCGATGATGATGGGCCTGAGGTTTGGCCGTATACCCCAGGTGGACCGCCACGTCGGGGACGACGAGGTCTTGGAGGTCGGCTCCTTGCGGCTCCACTCCCTGTACACCCCGGGCCACGCGCCTGGGCATCTGGCCTTCTACGTTGAGGAAGAAGGCGTCGTTTTCTCGGGGGACGCGCTCTTTGCGGGGAGCGTGGGCAGGACGGACCTGACAGGCGGAAGCATGGAGCTCCTCATGCAGACTATCTCCGGGCGTCTTTTGACCCTTCCGGACGAGACGCGAGTCCTCTCCGGCCACGGGCCCGAGACGACCATCGGCCGGGAACGCCAGACCAACCCGTTCTTGGGCGGAGGAAGGGCCCTGTGAGCGAGAGCGTCGAGAAGCACCGAGAGGCGTCGCCGGAGAAGATCAGGGTCGCCGTCCTCACCGTAAGCGATACCCGCACCCCCGAGACCGACACCGGCGGCAACATCATCGTCGAGCTCATGCAGGGTGCCGGGCATGAGATCTCCCACCGCGAGATAGTCAAAGACGACGCGCCACGTATAGAGGTGGTCCTCCAGGAGCTCCTCGCCGACGCGGGTGTGGATGCCGTCATCACGACCGGCGGGACGGGCATCTCGGCGAGGGACACCACCTACGAGGTCGTGAGCCGCAGGATCGACAAAAAGCTCGACGGGTTCGGCGAGCTTTTCAGGGTACTCTCCTACGAGGAGATAGGAGCCGCCGCCATGTTGAGCCGCGCGGTCGCAGGTGCGTCAGGCTCGAAGTTCCTGGCCTGCCTGCCCGGCTCGAGTAACGCGGTGCGCCTGGCGGTGGAAAAACTCCTAGTACCGGAGATCTCGCACCTCGTCTTCGAGCTTCGCAAGCATCGTGAGGAGGACCGCTAGATGCAGCGCGAACCCCTCTCCCCAGAGCTCGACGCTCTGTGGCGCAGGCTCTGGGAGGAGTGGCAAAGCAACGACGAAGAAGACGTCTTCCTAGACGCCGAAAAGCTCGCGGGGATAGAGGCCGAGATCCCCGAACTCGAAGGTCGCATAAAGACGGCCCTAGCCTACCTCCAGCGCGCCTACTACATCCAGTATCGCTCCGGCGTCGGCGAGGCCGGCATAGAACCCATCCTCTACGACGTCTACGAACCAAGGTAGGATCTAGCTGTCTGCGATCAGCCATCAGCTTCCAGCAAAAGGCGATACTCTACCCTGTCTTAAGGACAATCGGTAAACAGGAGCGGCCAGCCACCGAAGCAGCCGACCGCTGATTGATGACGCCCGACGACTCCTTACGCGACCCGCTCGCCCCGCACTATGAGGCGGACGTTCCAGTTGGGACCGAGGGTAGTGTAGTCACCATAGTTCTCGATGCAAACCTGCAACGAGACTATGTCATCGCCGACAGGGTTCGTAACCCCCAGGTTGGCCGGGTCTACCTCCAGTACCTCGTAGACCTGGTACGTATAGGTCTGTCCCAAGGAGTCCGTGAGGGTGATCTCATCGCCCGGTCCCAAGGAAGGCAGGTTGAAGAAAATGTGGTCGCTGGGGGTCCCCGGGTAGCCGATGCGGTGGCCCGCGATGTAGGTGTTAGCACCGGGTATCCAGGGGAAGCCTGTGCCGGGCAGGTGGCCGGCACCAGCCATGAGGCCCCCTTCCTCCGAGACGTCGTCCATCACCGTCACGTTCGACAGGCCCAGCTTCGGGATGCTCATGTACATCGTGGGGTCGCCCGGCGCTATGGGAGCGGCCTCGTCCTCCACCGCTTCTTCCTCTTTGATAGCGAGGTCGCTCTCAAGATCGACAGCCTCGGCCTCGGCGACTTCCTCTTCGTCGCCGGTCACTGCTTCGGCGGCCTCATCGTTAACGGGTTCCGGTACTGCCACCTCAGGAGTAGGATCTGTGACCTGCTCCACGCTCTCGGTATCCGCCTGTAGCACAGTGTCTATCGCACGGTCCGCGCCGTAAGCGACAGCAACTCCGAGGGCCAGAACAACCAACCCGATGAACACAAAAAGGCCCGCACGCCGACGCTTATTGTCATCGCGCCTGCGATCCCGCCGCCCCTGATGCCGTTTTTTATCCATGAGTGCCATGCGAAGATTGTAGCAGTACCAAATCGATGAGGATAGAGCGTTTCGTGTTGTTTTTTTAAGGTTCGAGAAAATTTGCTCCAGGGGATCTCGTGCACAAGTTTCACCCTGGAAGACCATGGGACTGTGAACCTGCTTGAGGAACACCGAAAATGGGTGCTGTCCTGCTCGCGTTGCTTTCTCTCGGGCGGAACGCTCCGATCGTAAATCCGCCCAAAAGAAGCAGGATCCTGCTCGTAGCCCAGGCGCCCGGCTCGACGGAGATAACTACCTGGCTACTGTTCACGGGACCGGCGGGAATGAGGCCGACGGGATGGTTCGAGCGCGCCAGCATCAAGCATGAAGACGTATGCCTCTCGGCCGTGTGCAGGTGCTTCCCGAGCAAGGCGAGAAGCTGAGGGGACCAGGAACCTGGTCGAGCCATGATCGGCTACTGTCGTCAGCACCTCTTGCGAGAGCCCGATTTGCTGAGGCCGGAGGTGGTGTCAGTAAGGATTCTGGGTATCAAAGGAGCTGTTGGGAGTTACGCACCTCTCGAAAGCCGTCGGTGAGACCTATCCGCGTGATGGGGTAGTATATGTCCCCTTGCCCCATCCTTCGGGGCCTTGAGGTGGCACACCACCCTGGAAGAGAACAAGGGACGCTTGGCGCGGGTACTAGCGACGTTGGGCGAACAGGCCGCCACGCGACCGAAACGGAAGCCAGGAGCGTTAGACGTTTGAACATCGAGACTGAGATAAATACGGGGTCCGAGACGCGCGAGACCACGCTCGTCGCCAAGGATCTAAAGAAGAGCTACGAGAGCTTCGAGGCCGTCAAGGGCGTGGACTTCGAGGTGCACCGAGGCGAGTGCTTCGGGTTCTTGGGGCCCAACGGGGCTGGCAAGACCACGACGATGAAGACGATCTACGGCGCCGCGGTCCCCACGGGCGGAAAGTTAAGGGTCGCGGGCCTCGACGTGACGCGCCACGAGCGGGAGGTCAAGCGCCGCATCGGTGTTGTCCCCCAAGAGAACAACCTAGACGAAGACCTCAAGGTCGAGGAGAACCTCCTCGTCTTCGGCCGTTACTTCGACCTTCCAAAGAAGGTCATCAAACGGCGGGCGGCCGAGCTCTTGGAGTTCGTCCAGCTCTCCGAGAAGGCCAGCTCAGAGGTCGAGCAGCTCTCCGGCGGGATGAAACGCAGGCTCCTCATAGCGCGCGCCCTCATAAACGATCCGGAGATAGTCGTCCTGGACGAGCCGACCACCGGCCTCGACCCGCAGGCCCGGCACCTAGTGTGGGACAAGCTGCGCGAGCTGACGAGCGAAGGCAAAACCCTCGTCCTCACAACCCACTACATGGACGAAGCGGCGCAGCTGTGCGACCGGCTCGTGATCATGGACGATGGCAGGATCATCGCCGAAGGCGCCCCGCGCGACCTGGTCGAGGAACACGTAAGCCCCGAGGTCCTGAAGTTCCGGGCGAACCCCGACGCTTTGGATAGTCTCGCCGAGATCGTCGAGAGCGTAGCCGACGGCACGGAGCGCTTCTCCGAAGCGCTCCTCGTCTACACCTCGGACCCTGACGCGGTGACGGACAAGGTCAGGGAGTCCGGCGTGTGGGTCGAGAATACCATGTACCGGCAAACGAACCTCGAAGACGTCTTTTTGAAGCTCACGGGCCGGGGGCTCGTGGACTGATGGGCGGGGTGAGGATACCTGCGCCGCGGGGGACGTTCAGGGTCTGGCAGCGCAACGCGACTATCTTCCGCAAGTACTGGAAGACGATCATGTTCCCGAACCTCTTTGAGCCCTTGCTGTACCTGACGGCCCTGGGTCTGGGGCTCGGGGCTTTCATCCGCGAGGGTGGCATCAACGGGCTGACCTACACGCAGTACGTGGCGCCAGGGCTCCTGGCCGCTAACGCCATGTTCGCCGCCTCCTTCGAGAGCACGTACAATACCTATGTCAAGCTGAAGATCGGGCGCGTCTACGATGCCATCGTGGCGACGCCGGTCAACGCCGAGGACGTCGTCGCCGGGGAGTACTTGTGGGCGGGCACGCGGGCCGCTCTCTATGGGACAGCGTTCTTGAGCGTGATCACGGTCCTGGGGTTCTTATTCTCGCCGGAGGCGCTGCTAGTCCAGTCGTTCTGGGCGCTCCTCATCCCGCCCATACTGCTGGTCGTGGGCGGGATGTTCAGCGTCACGGGCACCCTGTTCACCAGCCTGATCTCGAGCATCGACCTCTACGCCTACTACTTCACGCTTGTGGTCACACCCCTATTCCTCTTCTCCGGTATCTTCTTCCCCATCGAGGACTTCCCGTCGCCGGTGCCCGAGATAGCATGGTTCACCCCTCTATATCACGCGGTAAACGTCTGTCGGTCCCTAGCCGTCGGGCCTTCCCCGTACGTGCTCGTGGACGTCGTCTGGATCCTGATCTTCACCGGCGCCCTGGCTCTACTCCCGATCCGATTCATGCGCCGGAGGCTTATCAGTTAGCTTTAGCTTACAGCTATCAGCAAGGTTTCCGCTGTTCTGTCGCTGCCAGCTTTGCTGTTCTTGCTGATCACTGAAAGCTGACTGCCGACCGCTTACAATTGCCCGCATGCCGGAGAATACTTTCATCGTGCGCCCCGCAGATCCTCGGGACGACGCCGTGATCGCCAGCCTCGTTGTCGAGGGGTTCTTGGACAAGTTCCGTCCGGTCTTCGGGCGCCAGATGAACCGGTCGGTGAAGATCATGGAGAAGTGGGTGCACCTGGAGCACTCCTTGGGGGGCGTCTCCTCCCTTGTCATCGAAGGCTCCTCCCCGAAGGAGATCGCAGCGAGCGTCGGCGTCCGAATTAAAAGCTCGGACGACGACGCTCTCGCGCGGGGGCTCTGGAAGGCCCTGCGCCGGGACCTGGGCTTCGCGCGCGCTGCCTGGGCCGCGACCCTGCTCTCCTATCCCCGCTACACCGCCACCTCCTCCGAAGCTTACGTAGAACGCCTCGTGGTCGCCCAGGGGCATCGCCGCCGGGGCATGGCGAGCGCTTTGTTGAAAGCGGCGGAGGATCTGGCCCGCAGGTCCGGCAAAGAGACCGTGGGCCTCCATGTCAGCAGTGATAACCAACCGGCCCTCAAACTCTACGAAACCCGCGGCTACGAAGAGAACTCTCGCCAGCGCTCGCTCCTCACCGGCTACTTCCTCGGCATCAGGGACTGGCTGTACCTGCGAAAAGAGCTGTAGCTTTAAAGTAGTCGGCTTTCAGCCATCAGTATAGGGCCGAGGGCAAACCCGCTACGCGTTTTCGCGTCCTACGCCAGGCCCGCTGTATTCTTGTCATGTGCGCCGCGGGGCAAGTAGTTGGTCGCTGACGGCTAATCATCAGGTACGAGGGTCGTCTTCCTCTACAGCCTCGGGGTCTATAGCCTCGTCACGCTCTTTGTCAACCCGCCCTCCGGTCTCGCGGGAGCGCCCCTGAGACCGGGACTCCTTCAAGGACTCGGGCCAATCGAAAAGGCCCTCGGGCATCTCCGGTATATGTGCGCTTGCCTCGCCCCCGCCTTCGGCGCGACTTTGAGGACGCTCCTCCGCATCGTCGTCCCCGGGGGCATGGTCAGAGTCCTGGTCGGTCGCCGGATCGGGGGCATCGTGGCTATTCTTAGCGCCCTCAAGATCGCGTTCAGTAGCTGGGAAGCCGTCGGGATTCTCCGTTTCGGGCTCGGCACGCGCGAAGGGGCCCTGTTCTCCCGGTGCCTCAGGGACTTCAATTGCCTCCTCTTGGGGTTCGGGAGCGGCATCGAGGTAGCGGGGATCACCGGTGAGAAAGGCGAGAACCTGCGCATTGAACTCGCCGGCGTGTTCGAGCATCGGCAGGTGTCCGCAAGCGTTCATCGAGACGACCTCGGCCGAGAAGGTTCGGGACCAGTCATCCAGCGCGCGAGGGTTCACGATCTGGTCCTCCTCGCCGGCGACGAGTAGGACGGGGATCTTTATAACTCCAGCCTGACGAGCGAGCCGGCCGCGCGAGATCTCGCGCCGCGTCACCCTCAATGACTTGTCGACCGCCGCCGGGGTGGACTTGCCCGCGTCGTCCACGACCTCCTCAGTGAGGTCTTGGGGGTCGAGGACGAACGAGCGCATCCAGAGCCTGCGCAATGGCCTCAAGAAGCGCCCTAAAGTGTAGAAGACGGGGCCAACGACGGGCAGGGTAGCGAGCCAGAGAAGGGTCGGCAGGTCCATCTGGTCCTCGTCTGCGGGCGCCGCAACGAGGACGAGCCGGCCCACCACGTCCGGGTGGTCCGCGGCGAGCTTCACGGCTATCGTACCCCCGATATCGTGACCGACGACGGTGACCCGCGTGAGACCGAAGTGGGCACAGAAGGCATACAAGAGCCGGCTGCCGTAGCGGATGCCGTAGCCCGAGATGGGCTTGTCGGAGTCGCCGAAGCCGGCGAGGTCCAAGGCGTAGACGGTGAAGCGCTGGGCAAGGCGGTTTGCAAGGGGCTCCCACACCCTGGACGAAGAGAGCCAGCCGTGCACGAGCACGACCGGCGGCCCCCCGCCGGTGACACTGTAGCGGACCCAGTTCCCCTCGAGCTCAAGGTACTCGGTGTCGCGGGCATTCTCCACTGCCTGGGTCGTCCGCGAGAGCGCGATTGAGGCTGCGACGAACACACAAACGAGCACCAGAATCGCGATAATTATGCCACTCATGGCTGAAATGATAACCTAACCTGCAAGTCCTGACACGCGGGATGTGCGTCTTCAGGAGCGGGAAGCGGGCGTCTTCTCCTCACGTTCGCCTTCACGTTCGCTCCGGCGTTCATCGCCTTCTTCGGGCAGCTCGGTCACCCTGGGGGATGGTGCGGCGCCCAGAGGTTTGACGTAGAGCTCGTCCAGGAGAACGGTGACGACGGCCGCGGTCGGGACGGCGAGGATGACGCCCGCGAGCCCCAAAAGATCGCCCATGGCCAGGACTGCCAGGATGACCACGACAGGGTGGAGCTGCACGCTGCGGGCCATGACCATTGGCGCGACGATGTGCGCCTCTATCTGGTGGATCGCTATGTAGATGACGACGACGACGAGGGCCTTGGTCGGAGAGTCGGCAAAGGCGGCGAGGGTAGGAGGAATGGCGGCGAGGATCGGGCCGAAGAACGGCACTATCTCCAGGAACCCAGCGAGCACGGCGAAGGTGAAGGCGTACTCGACGTCGAGGGCCGCGAGTCCGATCCAGGTGAGCAAGAAGATCAGGACCATCGCCGCGAGCTGGCCGATGATCCAACCGGAGACCCTATCCCTTATGAGCGAGAGGAGCTCCTCGATCCGTCCCCTCCTGTGGGGCGGGAACAGCGCGAGCACTCCATTCACCAAGGGGCGAGGGTTAGAAACCATGTACAACGCCATCACCACGGCCCCTATGGCCTGCAAGACGAGGCCCGCCCCGCGGGTGGTTATGGTGTAGAGCTCCCCGACCCTTCGTATGACCTCCTGGATGGCGTCGGTGAGGTTGAGGCTCGCGACCCCGCTCGCGGGACCACCTGCCAATCCTGGGTAGACCTCGCCGAGATCCTGCAAGTACCCCTGCACGCTGCGGACCACGCTGGGAGCTCGGGCCAGAAAATCGCTGCCCTGCTCCGAGAGGATAGGCAATACTATATAGCCCAAGAGGCCGAAACCCACAACCACGCCAGCCAAGACCACTAAGAGCGCCAAATAGCGCGGGAACCTGAGACGGACGAGGAGGTCCACCGCCGGGTCCAGGATCAGGGCTATGAGGAGCGCCAGGGCTAAAACCTCGATGACGCTAACGAGCTCGTAGAGCAAGAGCCCCCCGGCCACGAGCAGCCCGAGGATGAGCGCAAACCGCGCCGACTGCAGAAGGCTCAGGCCCACAGCGGAGTTTCCTCGCCTTTAAGGCACTGCTCAGGCGCCCCAGCGGCTGCTCACGACCCGCCGAATGATTACGGAGGCTATGACCGTCGAGGCCAGCGAGAAGCCCGCCTTCACGAGTGCCTCCTTGACGTCGTCCTGGACACCGCGCTCCTCAGGCTCGTCGAGGAACCTGTCGGCAAACTGGCTCGCCAAGAGATAGGCGATACCGCTCGCAAGTATCGTGATCGCCCTCTTCTGCATCTCGTCGTTCATGCCCACGACCTCCCCTTCTCTGGTTCGCATAACCGTAGGACCTCGTTGTCCCCCACAGAACGCAATGCCGCGGACGGTCCTGCCTTCCGATTCTACCGCTAAACGGGCCTGGGCGTGGAGGGCGCGCCTCTTTTTCTCTAGCGGACCTTCCTGTCATGCGCGGCGGCGCTCAAGGAGTAGAGCCTTCCCAGCTGGGTGCGCAAGGCGCTGCGGCAGCAGAGTTCGGCGTAGCAGTCCACGCAGTAGAGGACCTCACCGGGGCGTCCCGGATGCAGGTCGTGTTCCATCATGAAGTCCAAAAGCTCCCGGAAGCCTTCGCCGACCTGGTCCACGAACTCTGAGAACGAGATCTTGCCCGAGATCAGACGCTCACAGGCCTCGGGCACTTCAAGTTTGCCCAGGCGACGGTTAGTGTGCCTGACTATGAGCCCGGGGACGATGTCCCCGGCGCCCAACTCCTCCTTCTCCAATACTGTCCCTTTCTAGCCCTGCGAGACGAATTCTGTTCCTCGCGGGTCCCCTGTATCCCCGGCCCTTGCCGGTCCGTAGAGTCTAGCGAAGCTCCGACCGTTTTGTAAAGTATCTCCCATCTTCTTATGACCCCGAAAGGTATATTTACCCAGCCACGAGGAACCAGAGGATAGAGAGCGTGACGAAGAGACTGGAGAACGGGCGAGAGGGAGGTATACCACCAGCCGGCGCGCGGGTCGTAGTCGTGGGGGGCGGGTTCGCCGGGGGCTCTTTCCTGCAAAGTTTGCCCCCCTCGCTCCGGCGTTCGGGCGAGATACTACTCGTGGACCGCGAGGAAGAGCACGCCTTTATACCCCTGATCCACGAGGTAGCCGTGGGGCGGGTCCACCCCGGCAGCGTCCTTACCCCGATAACACGCGACGGCAGCGCCTCCTATGGGTTCTTCAGGGCCGAGGCGAGCGGCGTGGATCTGGATAGCAATACCCTCCTCACCTCGTCCGGGGAGGTCAAATACCGCTACCTCGTACTCGCGCCTGGCAGCGTCGCCACCCCTCCCCCCGAAGACCTCCTCGGATATTTCCAGACCTTCTGGAGCCTATCGGACGCTTTGAAACTCCGCGCCTCGCTGAACGACGCCTGGCGGGGCGCGCTGAGAGGAGAGAGCTGCCCGACGGGCGGGCTCACGATCGCCATCGTGGGAGGCGGGGCGACGGGGGTCGAGCTGGCCGCCGAGATCGTCGCCCTCTTCGCCTACCTCAAGAAGCGCGCCGCCAAGGCCCCCGCTCTAGCGCCGAAGGTAGTGCTCCTGGAGGCGACGGAACGTCTCATGGACTGGTTGGATCCCTACTTCCACGAGGTAGCTTTAGACGAGCTCACCCGCCTCGGGGTCGAGGTCCGGCTGAACGCTCCGGTAACGGCAGCGAACGACGAGGGCGTTAAGGCCGGAGACGAGTGGCTCCCCGCGGCGACGCGGGTGTGGGCCACGGGCGTCCGAGCCAGCCCCCTCGTAAGGGACCTGCCCGGGGAGCACGACGATGCGGGCCGGGTTGTCGTGGACGAATACCTTACGCTCCCCGACCACCCGGAGGTCTACGTCCTTGGGGACGGCGGCCTCTACGATCACCCCGACTTGGGCCCCCTGCCCCCCACCGCTTCCGTCGCGGTGCAACAGGGCCCCTACGTCGCCCGCGATCTGAGGAGGCGGCTGCGAGGCGTGCCGCGGGAGAAGCGTCGACCCTTCGAGTTCTTCGATAGAGGCTATGTGGTGAGCCTTGGACCCGAGAGCGCCGTGGCAACGGTCGTCGGCGGGAAGCTGAAAGGCCGCCCTGCCCAGGCTTTGTACAGGAGCATCTTCCTATACTATATGAAAAGCTTTCGGGGACGGCTCCTCACTGGGGCCGATTGGACGATGGAGCAGACCCTGGGACGCGTCGGGTTCGACCACCGGCCAGCCTCCGAGCGGGCCCGCTAGCCCTTAACTCGCGCCCGCTTGTTCCCTAGGTGCTTCTCGACGATCCCCGGCACGTCTTCGGGGGTTACGCGGGTGTACCAAACGTCGTCCGGGAAGACGAAGACGACCGGCCCCTCCTCGTGGCGGCGGGTGCAAGCGTTCCGGAGCACGATCCTCGGCGAGAATCCCAACCGCTCGACTTCCGCGCGAAAAGCCTCAAAGAGCTCGCCGCCGCCCTTGGCAGCGCACCGTCCCTCCCCCAGCGTAGTGCAGACAAAGATCTGCGTCCAATTTGCAACGCTTCGACTTGTCATGCTCGAATGATACCTCGCAGCCAGGCGAGGTAGAGGTCCACTTATCGTAGCTCCAGGAGCCTCACTTAGCACCTCTCTCGGTCTTCCACACCTCTCCCCCTCCGGGGGCTCCCCTCGTCTCGGGTGACCTCGCGACTCTCACACGCTCCTAGGTGGCACTCCCTAGCACGCACAGAACACTGTCTGCCATCCATCTGCCCGGCGAGTATTAACTGTACGAACTGAGAACGCCCTGAAGGTCCGCTTCTCCGCCACGCTTGGTGAAGAGCCGGAGATAGAGCTGGTCTAGCGATTAGGCGCTCGTGCCCTGCTCACTAAACTGCGTGCAAGTAGTGGAGTTCTCCGAAGTCTAAGTTCGGGTCGGGGCACGCTCCAGCGTAAGGAGGGTGATGTCGTCCTCCTGCTCCCAGCCCTCTTCAGTGAAGCGCTCCAACTCCTCCATCAAGGTAGCGCTCAGCTCCGTTCCGCCCATCGGGTGCTCGCTCAAGATGCTCCGAAGGCGGGGGGTTCCGAACATCTCGCCTTGGGGATTATGAGCCTCTACCAGCCCGTCGGTGTAGAAAAGCACGCTTTCCCCAAGCTCTAGGACAGTCTCCTTCTCTTCGTAGGTCATCCCCGGCATGAGCCCCAAGGGCATCCCCCTAGCCTCAAGTTCTCTAGCCGCATGCTCGTGGCGGCAGCAGGGAAGGTTGTGTCCTGCATTGGCGTAGCTCAACCTACCGCTCTTGGGGTCGAGGATGGCGTAGAAGCAGGTGACGAACATGTTGGCAGGGATGCGTGCTAACACCGCCTCGTTGACCCGGGCTAGTACCTCCCCTGGTGAAGCACCCGAAGCTGTGGCGACGCCCCCCAGGAAGGCGCAGGTCCCGGTCATCACAAATGCCGCCGGCACTCCTTTGCCCGTGGCGTCGCCCACAGCGAAGCCCACCCGGCCATCTTCTAGCTCGAAGAACTCGTAGAAGTCACCGCCGACCTCCCTAGCTGGCTGGATGTAGGGGCTGATCTGCCAGCCTTGTAGCTTGGGCACTGCCTTAGGCAGTGAAGCCTGCTGGATGCGCCGCGCCACTAGCAGCTCCTGCTCGATGCGCTCGCGCTCGCGCATCTCTTGCTCTAGACGCTGCTGCGTCAGCTCTGCGAGGCCACCTCCCCGGCTCCACTCCTCGGCTATCTTGCCTCCCACTATGCGATGGATGAGGATAAGCAGCGTTTCGTCCTCTTTGCCGGTGGGCACAAAACTCAGCCACTCACCTCGGTCATGGGTGGAGCTTACGGTGAAGCTGGTCACCACCTCGTCCCCTTCGGCCACCTGCTTCTCGATGACGTAGCGGATGTCGGAGAAGGCGGCATGATACTCGGCGAGTGCCCGCAAGTAGCCCTCGCGGCCGGGCTCTTGACTGGGAAGCAGGTTGTGGTTGACGAAGTCAGAGGTCAGCATCTCCTCCAGCGCGTCCAGGTCGCCCTTAGCATGAGCTTCCAAGAAGCGGCGTACCAGGGCCTTGTTCTCTTCCACCGACATGCTGCTCTCCTCCTGGCATGTTCGTGGCACCAGCCGCACTCATGGTGCCATCGCACTGGGCGTGGCGCATCCGGCGGAGGCTTATTTAACCCAAATGCTTAGGGTGTGTCTGATAAATACTCGTAGTAGGGTAGATAACCATAACCACTACTTTGCTGTGCTGCACCTATAGTGTACTGTGCCCGCTGTAAGCCGTAGGAGATAAGGAGATGCAGGGATGAAGCTGGATGAAGCGGCCGTAAGCCGCCTGCTGCGCACGGAGGAAGTGATCTCCGCCATGGAGCATGCTCTCGCCGACTTCTCAAGCGGCAGGGTGGTGCAGCCAACGCGCGTGATGATCCCTGTCGCCGAGCATGAGGGCTTCCTCGGCCTCATGCCCGCCTACTACGCCGCCGGCCCAGCGCTCGGTGTCAAGCTCGTCGCCTTCTATCCGCAGAATCGGGGCATCCCCACCCACCACGCCACGATCCTGCTCTTCAAACCTGAGACCGGCGAGCCACTCGTCAATATGGACGGGCGGCTTATCACCGAAGTACGCACCGCCGCGGTATCGGCCGTCGCCACCAAGTATCTCGCTCGGCCGGACGCGTCAGTGCTGGCGATCATCGGCTCGGGGGTGCAGGCGCGTAGCCACCTTAAGGCGCTAAGGCTTATCCGGCGGTTTGAAGAGGTGCGCGTCTGGAGCCCGCGCCGCGCCGAGGACTTTGCTCGGCGGTTCAGTGTGCGCGCTAGCGCCTCGGCCGAGGAGGCGGTGAGAGGCGCTGACGTGGTGGTGACGGCGACTACGTCCAAGACGCCTGTGCACTTTGGGGAGTGGCTGTCGCCGGGGACCCACATCAACGCGGTGGGCGCCCCTCGTCCGGATTGGCGCGAGCTCGACGACGAGACGCTACGCCATGCGCGGATCTACGTCGATTCACGGGAGGCTGCCCTCAAGGAATCTGGGGACGTCATCGCCGCAGGTCGGATCTTCGCGGAGGTAGGGGAAGTCGTGACCGGAGCGAAACCCGGCCGTCAATCGGCGGAAGAGATCACCCTCTTTAAGTCGCTAGGGCTAGCGGTGGAAGACGTGGCGACAGCGGATTTGATCTACCGCAAGGCGGCAAATATAGCCACTGCCGAAGAGTCTCTTCGATGAGTCGGGCCGTTACCCAGACTACCAACGCAGCGCTGATCACCATCGCCCGGTAGTTGACAGCCCGCTTCTCGTATTCCACGGCTTCCGTTACGCATGTGCCAGCTTGCTGCTTTCAGGGGTGAACCCAAGATCGCCAAGGGCGTTTAGAGCTTGCGCCCATAGGCTAGTATCGTATATGTAAACGGGCGATAAGAAGCAGTTTAATCACTTGGAGAGTTGCCAGCAGTCGGATGGCCCTTACCTGTTGGCGCGGCCTCTTAGTTCGGGGCTCCGGCCACTTTTACATGGTCCTCGAACCGCTGGCGGCTGGGGTACGTAGTTATAAGATAGTGATAGGAGATGGGCCAAGGGTGCAGACACCTCCTCTTTCATGTTCTTGGTCGGGATACTATGTGCTTGGGGCTCCGGCCCTTATAAGGAAGGCTAGAGGCAAATCCTGGATGAGGAGGATGATGTGGTCTTGAACGACACTCAGCGGCTCAAGCGCTATCTGGCCGAAGAGATGGTCGAGGAATACGAAGACGGTCGCATGTCTAGGCAGCAGATGATCAAAACGGTCGCCCAGATCCTCGGGGTAGCCACCGTGAGCCCTACTCTGCTGGCATCGCTCGGTTGCAGTAACCCAGAAGAAGCTGATGCCGAGGAATCCGAGGCGGCCCCTGTGCCCGAAAGCAGCACCGATGGGGTCACAATCGAGCCGGACGACCCTGATATCGAGGTCAGCGAGGTTGAAGTTTCGGGCGAAGAAGGCTCGATAGCAGCCTACCAGGCTCAGCCCGCTAGCGAGGGCCCTTTCGCCGCGATCCTTTTGATCCACGAGAACCGCGGTCTGACAGAGCACATCCGGGACGTGGTCCGGCGTTTCGCCAAGGTAGGTTACGCAGCGCTCGGCGTAGATCTGCTTTCCCGAGTCGGTGGTACCGCCCAGTTCGCCGACGAGTCGGAGATCACCACCGCGATCTCCGAACTGGATCAGGAGGGCGTGATCTCTGACCTACGCTCCAGCGTGACGTGGCTGGAGGAGCAGCCTTACGTCCAGGAAGGAAGGATGGGCGGCATCGGGTGGTGTTGGGGCGGTGGTCAGGCCTGGCGCCTGGCTACGGAAGAGCCTAGGATGAATGCTGTGGTCGCTTTCTACGGACCCAACCCGCCTCTGGAGAACGTACCCAACATACAGGCAGCCGTGCTGGGCATCTACGGCGAAGAAGACCAGCGTATCACGGACCAGGCACCCGAACTAGAAGAAGCCCTCGCCGATGCGGACAAGACGTACGAGATGATAGTGTTTGATGGCGCCAACCATGCCTTCTTCAACGACACGGGCGAGCGGTTTAACCCCGAGGCCGCTGAGGGAGCATGGTCCGACACCCTAGACTGGTTCGGCCAATATCTCTAGAGAGCTCTGTGCGACAGCTACCGGCGCACGTCTCTCTTTGGAGTTTAGCCTCAAGGGGTATCGATCGGCCAAGTAAGCGGTTGCTTGTCTTCTTGCGGTCTATTTGGTTGGGAAATTATCCCTTTGACGCACTCTACATACCCGTTCTGATCTAGCTGGGATTCGCGCATCTTGGCGGTTCATGGAGCCTGAAGCTATCCCATCACACAGGACCGGTGCTCTGGCTGCTCACGGCGTAGAGGGGATCGGAGAACAGCCTCCCCGGGCTGCGATCGAGGCCACACACGTTCTCGAAGTTGCCGGCCTCCATCAAGTACTCCTCCACAAGGCGTACACGACCCTGGTCGTCCAGTTGAAGCCAGACGGCGACCGCCTTATCAGCACAGCAACGATTCGAGAACGTGACGATGAGTGGGGCACAGACCTTGAGGATGCGCCCGACCTCTCGCAAGACGTTCCGGCCGGCTCTGTGCTAGTTATGGTCCCTAAGCGAATCCTTTCTTGGTCTTCTGGCGGGCAGCCTCTCGTGAGGCCATGCGGGCTGCTTCCACGTACCCATTGAGGGCGTCTCGGTAATCGGTCATATCCCGAGCGTCATGCGCTGCGACTAGGCGGGCGTGGTATAGCTTGCGCTGCGGCATTCGGGCTCCTGAAGCCTCGAAGCTGGTCACTAAGTCGCCTGCTCTCTTCAAGAGCCGAACGGCTTCGGGTTCGTCCCACACTTGCTCCCGCATGGACTTCCAGCCGTAGTCGTCTGTCTTATGCATCATTCGTTCTGTCCGACGTAATGTCGTTGTAGCGCCAAGGTGAGCCCTTAGGATAAGCGGCCTCGTCTCGTAAGTGTTGTTCTGTCTGCTCTTGGGTGTCGTAGTGCCAGGGATGACTGACCTCACGCCCCAGCCAGTCTTCTCGGGTTTGGATGTCGTTGACAATTTCGCTGTGGTCAGTGCCGCACCTACCGCAGACGGCTGTGGTGCTCGCGCCGGATAAGGTCAGCTCCGCCTCACAATCGCACTTGAGGGTAACGTACGACGGATGCCACTTGTAGGACCTGCCGAACGGAGTTTCGTCGACCTCGTAGTGTCCTTCAACGTGCACAGTCGTTTTCGTCATTTGTTTGCTCCTTCGTGCTGTCTAACGCACTGGTGAAGGCTTGTGCGAGATAGCGATAGTGTCGCTCTGTCGGTACTAACCCTAGTAGCACCCCCCATCTCGGGGTTTCTCGGAAAACTAAAGGGATCCGAGGGCATGAAAAAGGGCCGGGAGGTGCCCGGCCCTTCTCTATTGGCTTTGCTAGATGTCGCCCTTGCGCTTCATTGGTCTCTTCCCTCCTGCTTGGGGTGCAGCGACCATGCTATCGTATCATTCATCGTATCATTCATTTCGTTCGTAGGGCTAAAGAGCCTGCACCCAGGGTAGAGGGCTGCCCCGTTGCCTCTAACTGCTAGTCGTCATCTTCATCCTCTTCATCTTCTTCCTCGCCAAGGCAACCCGAAAGGAAGAGCAGCACAGCTCCCGAGACCCCGGCGAAGCCGAGCCTAAGGAAGCTGCGGCGGCTGATCTCATCTTGGTCCTTGCCGACGTGTAGCATATCCAGCCTCCCTCCCGTTAGGTAGTGCGGCAGATACTATCTCATGAGACGGATCGTCGGACATAAAGCCCAGCGCATTTTCGAAGGTTTAGCTTCCTGGCCAGCCGTTCAGCTTGCTGCTTGATGGCAACCTCAACTGTACGAACTTAGAACGCCCCAAAGGTCCGCTTCTCCGCAGCGCTGGGCTAGGAGCCGGAGGTCGAGCTGGCGCTGGTCTAGCGGTTGCGCGCTCGTGCCCTGCTCACTAGGCTGCGTACAAAGAGCTTTCTCGGATATCCACTGCGACTAGCACGATAAAGGTCTATATGGAGGATATGCAGTAAGTGGATTATGGAGCACACCTGCCGCTAATAGCGCTGGACAGGCAGCGCTGGACTCTCCGGCGCCTCCTGGAGTATGCGGAGATCGCTGAGAGCGTGGGCTTCCAGGCTCTCTCGGCCAACGACCATCTGGTCTTTCCTCGTCCGTGGCTCGATGGTCCGACGGCGTTAGCTGCGGTGCTTACCCGCACAGGACGGATGGTCCTGGCTACCAAGGTGGCCTTGCCGGTCGT
The DNA here is from genome assembly GCA_030867425.1 of Actinomycetota bacterium. Classification (GTDB taxonomy): domain Bacteria; phylum Actinomycetota; class Rubrobacteria; order Rubrobacterales; family Rubrobacteraceae; genus Rubrobacter_F. The sequence continues at coordinate 21,605 of JALZFJ010000187.1, forward strand.
GCGAGGGCCGGTGGTGCTGGCGAAGAGCTTAGCTGCCATCGATCTGCTCTCCGGTGGCCGCCTGGTCGTTGGGGTAGGCCCTGGCTCTTCCGCCAGGGATTACGCTGCCGTCGGAGTTCCTTTCGAGGAACGCTGGAAGCGTTTGGACGAAGCTGTGCAAGCGTTGCGCGCCCTCTGGCAAGGTGAGGGCCCACCGTTCAGGGGTGAATTCTACTCCACGGAAGGCGTCACGCTGGAGCCTTACCCGGTGCAGCGTCCCGGGCCTCCTATCTGGATCGGGAGCTGGGGCTCGGAAGCTGGTCTCAGGCAGACGGCCCGCCTGGGCGACGGCTGGCTGGCTTCTGCCTACAACACCACCACAGAAGAGTTCGCCAGCGCCTGGGGACGACTCATAGAACACCTGCACGCCGCGGGCAAGGACCCTAACCGGTTCCCCAACGCCATAGCGACGATGTTCTTCTACGTGAGCGAAGAGCGCGCCACATCGAAGCGAATCGTCCGGGAGGTCTTAAGCCCCACGCTCAACCGCCCGGAAGAAGAGCTGCGACAGCGGCTCCTGGTGGGACCCGCCGAGGAGTGTGCGGAGAAGCTTGCGGCCTACCGAGCAGCGGGAGCCCACCGGATCTTCTTGTGGCCGGTGCAGGATGAGTTACGCCAGCTGGCGACCTTTCAGGAGCGAGTCGCACCGTTGGTCAGCAGCTAGAGTCGCTCACCTGTAAGCTGTCTTCGTTGCGTTACACGTCGGGGTTGGCAAGGTGGGTTTCAGCAACAGGCAAGCAGTAAATGGCAGACTAGCTATAATCCTCCGCATCCTCGTCCTGTCCGTAGGTTCCTTCGCTGTCGGTACCGGTACCTTCGTGGTGACGGGTGTGCTCACGGACATAGCCGAAGACCTCTCGGTCTCCGTAGCTAACGCTGGGCTCCTGGTAACCGTGTTCGCTGTGACTTTCGCGGTGGGCTCACCGATCCTTGTCTCATCAGCAAGCGGCGTTAGAAGGAGACGCCTGTTAGTCGGAGCCCTGGTGCTTTTTACCCTCGCCAACATAGCGGCGGCGCTCGCACCTAGTTTCTCTGTGCTACTTGGAGCTAGGGTCGTCGCGGCGTGTGGTGCAGCGATCTTCACACCGGTAGCTTCAGCCGTCGCCGCCGGCCTCGCTCCGCCAGAGTTGCGTGGCCGGGCCCTCTCGGTGCGCACTATGGGCGTCAACATCGCATGGTTGGTGGGCGTGCCCTTGGGCACTGTGGTTGGCGGCCATTACGGCTGGCGGACTAGCTTCGTCTTGGTAGCCGCCCTAGCAATGGTCGCAGCGCTGGGCGTAAGGTCGTTGCGCCCCGCTGTCGAGGCTTCTGCACATGGAGGTTTTCTCTCCAACCTGATAGTGGTAAAGAGAGGCGCTGTTGTCGCTGGCTTGGGTCTTACGATCCTAGCGCTCATGGCTAGCTTCGTCGTGCTCACCTACGTCCGCCCCATGTTGGAGAACCTCACCCACTTCGATACAGAAGGGGTCGGCTTGATGTTGGCAATCTTCGGTCTCGCTAGCATCCCTGGTACGCTCCTTGGCGGCTACGTCGCTGATCGCTGGGGATACAGGGTCAGTATGATAGCTGTGCTAGCTGTACTCTCCGTGTCCTTGTTCTCGTTCTCTCTGCTCTCCTCGGCGCAAGCAGGGTCTGTCTTGGCTGTCCTCGGGACGGGAGCGGCACTAGTAGCTTGGAGCGTGGCCGCGTTCGCATTCCTCCCACTCCAGCAGTACAGTCTGATAGAGGTCGCTCCTGAGGGACAGAACACAGTCCTCGCACTGAACGCTTCGGCCATCCAGGCAGGTCAAGGGATAGGGGCCGGACTCGGTGCCTTGGCCTTGTATTACGGATCTGTAGGCGGCTTGGGGTGGGTAGGAGCATTGTGTGCAGTGGGGGCTTTCGCTACCCTCAGTTTTCGGGGTCGATCTTAGCCTCTCTGACACTTCACTGAGCAAACTGTTAAGTGATACCCCTACTTCCGTATCCTACAGCGCCTTTCGGTGATGTTGCGCCACTCGTTTGTCGATGGCAAGGACTGTTTGCTAAGAAGACCTCCAGAGGAAGATAGGGCAGCCACCGTCTAGAGCGCCTTCGACTAAGCAGGGCTCTATCTGGGCCAATATCATTGCCAACCCGCTATACCAGCGGCGTATTTGGTCAATCTGCCTCTGCTCTTCATACACCATTGCTCATGGCCTCAATAACAGCCTGCTCAAGTGTCATCATTCTTCCTTCCTGCCATGCTTTCGCGAAGGTTGCCTCACCCAGTTGGAGGCGTACGGCGGCAAGGTCGCTGTCGTATGCGAGACGCCCGGTGGGATCGAGCACAGCGTCGAGGGATTCGAGCAGCATCTCCGCTGCCCCGAAGAGCCGAGCCGCTCGCGCGGCGTGTCCCGCAGCCTGGATCACTCCTGCTATCGCTGTAAGACAGAAAGCTATATAGGACTTGTCCCCGAGCTTCCGGCTTAGGACCAAGCTCTCCCGGCACAACCCTAGGGCACTCGTGTCGTTCCCCTGCGCGTGCGCCACTCGCCCCAGCTCGAGGAGCACCTCTGCAACGCCACGTAAGTCACCTAGGTCCTTAAACAGTGCCAGGCTTTTCTCCAGCAGCGTATTCGAGCGCGCGTCGTCTCCCCGCAGGCACGCTGCGCGTCCAAGGTAGAGTAGCGACAGGGCGGTACCTTGCACATTCTCAAGGTTTTGGTAGATGGCCAGAGACTCCTCAAACTTGGCTGTCGCCCCGCTAACATTACCCTCGGAAAGTGCGCCAGCCCCGAGGACGATGAGTGCCCAGGCGACACCCCACATGATTTCCTGTCGTCGGAACAATGCAAGGCTCTTCTCGACGAGTGTTCCCCCCCGTCTGTGATCTCCCTGCGAGATTGCGGTGCGTCCTAGGAAAAGGAGTGCGTAGGCAGCGCCCACACGATCCCCCAGATCCTGGCATAGAGTAAGGCTTTCCTTAAGCAGCGTGTTAGCTCGCGCAAGCTCTCCCTGAAACCAGGCCAGCTGCCCCGCACCGAAGAGCACCTTGGCACGCGCAGCGGTGGCATCGCTACCGCGCTCCAGCGCGCTCTGCAACCACACACGGGACTCGCTGTGGTGGCCGCGGACATACCAGAAATGCGACAGAGCGCCGGTTAGCTGCAGACCCACCTCCGTATCGCCCTGCAGGGTAAGGCTCCATGTCAAAGCAGCACGTAGATTGTCGTGCTCGGCCTCCAGCCGGTTCAGCCACGCTCGCTCTAGCGATCCCTGCAGCGCTTGCTCTCCCTCCTCCGCAAGCTCTAGGAAGTAGCCGGCGTGTCGTCGGCGCAGCCTCTCTAACTCCCCACTCTCCTCCAGCCGCCCCAACGCGTACTCGCGCACCGTCTCCAGCATAGTGAAGCGAAGTTCGTGCCGAGTGCTTCCTTGCTGTTGCACCAGGCTCTTATCCACAAGTGCGGACATGTGCTGCAACACTTCCACCTCATCGCCGGCGTCGCATACTGCCTCCGCTGCCCCAAGGGTCCAGCCTCCCACGAACACTGCGAGGCGTGCGAGTAGTAAACGCTCGGCTACGTCCAGCAAACCATAGCTCCACTCCAGAGTTGCCTTGAGTGTCCGCTGTCTGTCCGGTAGGTCCTGCGCTCCGCCCGTCAACAGCGCGAGCCGGTTACCCAGCCGCTCAAGCATAGCCTCTGGGGGTAACACGGTAACGCGCGCTGCGGCGAGTTCTATGGCCAGGGGTAGTCCGTCCAGCCGTCGGCAGAGTTCGATCACGGCGGATGCATTCTGGGTTGTGATCCTGAAATCTGACCTCGCGGCCCGCGCCCGCTCCAAGAACAGTCGTATCCCTTCGTACCGGTCCAGCTGCTCCAGGGATGGTTGATGTCCGGCTGGGGGTAGCATCAGAGTCGGTACCTGGTAGTTGTGTTCGCCTTGGAGACGGAGCACCACTCGGCTAGTCACGAGCATCTTGAGCCGTAGACTGGCAGCCAGAAGTTGCGCCAGCGGCGGACCTGCTTCCAGCAACCGCTCGAAGTTATCCAATACAAGGAGCAGCTGCCTCTCCCGCAGGTACTGCCCTAGTGCTTCAGCTACGCTCTGCCCTGCGCCTTGCTCGACCCCGAGCGCTTGAGCGATGGCTGATGGGACCAGGGCGGGGTCGCTAATAGGGGCGAGCGCAATGAAGCATACACCGTCCGCGAATTGGTCTAGGACCTGCTCTGCTACCTCAAGGCCCAGCCGAGTCTTGCCGACCCCGCCGGGGCCCGTGAGCGTCAGGAGACGTACGTCAGAGTGCAGTAGCCTTTGGCGCACCTCCTCGACTTCTCGCTCGCGACCGATGAAAGGCGTAAGCTGTGGGGGTAGGTTGGTGAGCTGAACGCCGTGAGGTTCGGCACGGATAGCGGGCACGCGCGCTGCAGTCTCGAACCGGATGCGGTCCTGTTGCGACAGCTGCAGGGCCTCGGCAAGGCTCTGCAGGGTATATCTGTGGGGCCGCCGGTGCTCCCCGCGCTCGAGGAGACTGATAGTATCCACACTCAGCCCGGCCCGCTCGGCCAAGTCCTCCTGCGTCAGGCCTGTTGCGTTTCGGTGTTGACGCAGCAGATCGCCAAAGGCCAAATGCTCATCGGCGTCCACGACTCGCTCTCTCTCATGTTCATGCTCAGTGACGCTCACTAACTCGGCGCCCTGCCAGCATATGCGGGCAATGATAGCACGTCGCCAGCAGCATCCCGGAGATTGTCGATACCCCAAAATGTCCGGGCGATTATCCGGGCGATTGTACGATTTGTCGGTGGAAAGGAGTGGGCACCATACGCATGATGGAATATAGGAGTGCAGGACAAGCGCCCAGCAGAGTAAGGGCCACTGAAAGGAGGCATCCTCATGTCAGCAGAGGAAAGTAAGGTTATAGTGCGCCGGTATTTAGGTGTCTTTGAGCAAGGGAACATCGAGCTGCTCGATGAGTTGCTAGCACCCGACTATTTCAACCACACCCCCGCGACTCCTGACTTGCCAACGGGCCCGGAGGGGGTCAAAGGAGTAGTGACCATGTTCCGGAGTGCGATGCCTGACCTCAGGGTCGTTATCGAGGACATGATTGCTGAGGACGACAAAGTGGCGGTTCGCTACACGCTCGAAGGCACGCATGAGGGCGAGCTCTTTGGCATCCCGCCCACGGGCGAGCAGCTGAGTATCAAGAGCATTACGGTGGAGCGGGTGTCGGACGGCAAGATTCGAGACCACTGGCGCATCACCGACGAGCTGGGCATGATGCAGCAGTTGGGAGTGATACCGGTACCGGAGCAAGCGTAGAATCAGTAGCGATCGAGCCTACCCGATGGGATCTTTGTGGCGCAAGCTCTCTGGCTGATGCTTAGAAGGTCTAGACTTTCTACAGCGTTAGTCATAACAGTTGCGCCGGTGGGCCGTAGCCGCAATGTTTGAAGAAGCCTCGCGCGTCTTCTTCGGTAACCGATGAGAGCGCAGGACCCAGCGCTTCGACTAGGGCCTCCCGCGTACGCGCCGCGGCCTTGCGCAAGATGCCTTTGATCTTGGAGAAGGCTTCTTCGATCGGGTTCAGATCGGGAGAGTAGGGTGGCAGGTAGTGCAACTCGCATCCGGCTTCCTCGACTAACTCTCTGACCTTCTCCGTCTTATGGGCGGAGAGGTTGTCCATCACCACCACCTGCTCTGTACTTAATGTGGGAACCAGAAAGTGCTCGACGTAGGCCTCGAAGATCTCCTTGGTTGTAGAGCCTTCAACGACCATCGAAGGCCCCATGCCGTCGTGGCCGATGCTTGCCAAAAGAGTAGTGTTCTTGCCCTTGTTTCTTGGTACCTTGAAGAAGGCTCGCTTACCGCGGGGCGAATAGGCGTACAAAGGAGCAAGCGACGTATGTGTACCCATCTCGTCCACAAACACTAAACGCCTGCACTCGAGCTTGCCTACCGTGGAGCGCCACACCAACCTCAGCCACTCGTCTCGTTCGCTTGCTCCTGCCGATCTTTTTTTCGGCTGTGCCCGAGGC
>JALZFJ010000200.1 GCA_030867425.1 Actinomycetota bacterium
GCGCGGTATCGTCAGCTCCTCCTCCTCGTCCTCGAAGGTCTCCTCGAACTCGCGGACCTTCGCACGAACCTCCTCCACTGGGCGCCCACTCTTCATCAGGGCGGCCTCGTAGATCGCGAGCGCCGCCGCCCCGCGCGTATTAGCCCACTCGTCCACCCTGTGCGCGGCCCTCTCGAGCCTAGCCTCGAAGTCGTCCAGATTCTTGACCTTCCAGGCGGCCGCCTCCAGCGCCCCGCCGGACGCGAGTTCCGTCATCACAACCCCTTACCTGCTCTTACAAAAGGCTAACGTGCCACTAACTATACAGCATCTCTACCTAGGTCTTAGCATAGAAGACTAGCGAGCCTGTTGAAAAAGTCGTCGCCGGACCGATCGGTGGTTTCAAACTAGGCTCAAAACGCCCAATAAACAGTATCCTCGGCGTTAAAGAGGAGCCTGAAAGAGGCATAAAGGTGTTATTCAACAGGCTCGTAGCTACTCGGAAACAAAATCCCAAGTACTGACCCAAGATTCCTTCGGCTAGGCGAGCCCGCCTAATTCACATGTGAGGGATGCTCAGCTGCTGCGCTCCTTCCCGACCAGAGCGCGTACCCGAGCACCACCCAGGCGACACAGAATAGCAGCATCGTTCCGCTGGGAAAATGCAAAAAGGAGAGCAAAACGCCGCCCGGTCCCGCCAGGATGAGCAGCCAAGCGAGCAAGCGCGGCAGCACGTTTGCCCGCAAGTAGGTGACGCCAAGAATTACCGAGCCGACTAGCAAGAGGAAGAGTCCCAATACCTCGATGATGACCCCTCCAGCTTGAGCGGCAGTGAATTCTCCCTCCGCAAGCAACTCTCCGCCGAAGATATCGCCCCAATACGCGAGGATGTCCCCCACAAGAGATATAGCGAGTCCGACGAAGGTTACGCGGAGGGCTAGCCTTTCCATGTTCGGCCGTCTGGGGCTTCTCATCCTTTGGGCGTTGAGACCCATCAGCCCCGCCAGGCAGCCCAGGTAGACCAAGAAATACACCTTGCCAAAGATCAGGTAAGCGCCCGAGGAAGTAGCCAAAAGATAAGTGAGGATAGGAGCCAGGACTATGCCCAGGGTGCCGCCCAGCATGGCCGCCAACCCACCCCACCGGACAATTCCGGAAGACGACATGAAGCTTCTCTCCTCCTTAATGTCGCGCTACTAGGACTCTTGTATAGTAGTTGACGGGGCACGTGCTTGCTGACGTTTGCACAACTCGCGTAAGGAGGAGTAGCGTCATGACTGACCAAGGCAGCTTCCAGAACCTGCCGGAGAATTTGCCGGTGCCGGAAGACGACGGGGCAGCCGACCACCTGCGCAGCGCACGGTTGCCCTCTGTCCCTTTATCATCGACGGCGGACAACGTCGTGGACCTCTCGTCCCTCGAGGGTCGCACCGTGGTGTACTGCTACCCGATGATGGGCAGACCGGGTAGGGATCTGCCACAGGGGTGGGATGAGATCCCCGGGGCCAGGGGATGCAGCCCGCAGTCGTGCTCTTTCCGGGACCACCACGCGAAGCTTCGCAACTTCGGCGTGCGGGTCTACGGGATGAGCACCCAGGATACCGATGACCAGGCGGAGGCCGCCGAGCGGCTGCACCTGCCCTTCGAATTGCTTAGCGACGAACACCTCGAGTTCGCGACGGCGCTGGGTCTGCCGACCTTCGAGGTAGAAGGAGCGGTTTTTTTGAAGAGGCTCACTTTCGTGGCCAAAGATGGGCTGCTAGAGAAGGTCTTCTATCCCGTCTTTCCCCCGAACAAGAACGCCGAGGAGGTCATCGACTGGCTCTCCCAGAACCCTCTCGGGGCGACTTCGCCCGCCTAGATTTTCGGGAAGATCTACCCACGAGGGGAGTAAGGATTCCAACCTCTAGAGCACCCCTTTCAAGCAGTTGGGTGAAAGCGCTGCCCTAGCTCCCCGCCAACCCGTTCACGCCCAGCCGGGCTAGAGGAGCAGCACTGCTGAGACCCGCTCGTAATTCTTGTGCAGGACGGAATTCTGCACAGAAATTCGGTGTCTGATTCGCGCATCGATTGGAGAAGGATGGAGACAACCCGAACGCTGGGCAAGACACGACCACGCCCGCCGTCAATCTCTCCTCGTCGAGGATCGCAGCGGTGGTCACGGGAATCCCAAGGGAGGATAGCTTTTTCTCGCATGAACGGAATAGGCCGCTCTGGGCCGGGGTCCTTTAGTCGGGGCTCCGGCTCTCTCTTTTGCCGATAGCCTCAGTCCAATAGCCTAAGCATCCCCCTAGCGGACCGAGGCCGAGCGGATTTCCCGAGACTTTGCTTATAACAGCCCCAACACGCGCAACAGGATGAGGACCAACACGACCAAGGCCAGCGCACCGATTGCCTGTTGCATAGATCCGCCAGGTCTCCCGCCGCGCCGGGGAGTTCTTCTTCGCCCAGATCGCCGCCGGCCAGAAAAGTTCAGCATGACCTCCTCCTCCGTCGCGTTCCTTCCTCCTGGCGAATTCTAGCGGATATTTTCGAAAGCCGAGGCAGTCAAGATGGCACAAAGGTCGGGGCTCTATTGAACCCCGACCTTCTTTTGCGCTCAAGCCCAGGAGAAGAGTGGGCCTCTACTACTGCGGCGTCGACCAATACCCGACAGGATACCCGGGACCAGCCCAGGGACCCCATCCCCAACCGGCCCAGTCTATGTAATACTGCTGCCCCGGTGGCAGTGAGGGGTTCCAGCACCACCGCCACCACCAGAAGTACCACCATCCCCCCCTGGATACGTACCACGAGAAGTGCCAAGGCCCGCAGATTGGCTGCCCGACGAGTTGAGCACTAGCCGATTGCACGGAGGAAGTTTCCCCACCTGGGTTCAGCGCCACTGTGGGACCGACCACCGCCGTTGCTGCCATGACTACGACCACCATAAGAGCTACAACCAAGCGTCTCACCATCAGCAACCTCCTTTCTTCTTTTGCTCTCGTCGCTTGCCGCCGTCTCTCTGCCTTATAGAGGAGTAGGCTACT
>JALZFJ010000224.1 GCA_030867425.1 Actinomycetota bacterium
CCAGAAAATTCCTGCTCTACTCTTCAGCAGCCTGCTGGACGAGGAAACCCCCGAGGTCGAGTTGGGGCTGGTGTAGCTGGGGCAAAAAGATCGATAGCATCAGAGCCTCAATAGCCTAGGGACTAGACTTGCGCCCTCGTAAAATGAGCAGGTCAACGGTTTGAGTCCGCTCGTTGGCTCTGTATTTGGCTTATCTAGGCTGATTGCTAGGAACAGGGGAAGTTCCGAGCGCACCAAGGCAGGCTTTTGACACCACTTTTCTGCCCTTAGCACCGGTCCTATCGCCTTAGCATCCGAGAGGGTGAAATAGGCGTTTCCGCGAACCCGCCTTGTCGGCAATTAGGTGAATAGAGGCAACGGGGCCGCCCCTGACCCTTGCTACTGAAGCGTGCGCCAAACGTGTGAGCATGACATAACCCTCGCGCTCTGCTTCAGAGTAGATGTTTAGGGCTACTAGGGCAACGGGTAGTGTTTGAAGCAGATATTGCCGGGCTGGCATCTATTACCCCCCTCCTAAAGTCCAGCCCGGCTTTTTTATTGTTCCTAGAAAGCAAATGCCTGAAGGTTTAGACACCCAAGGAGCTGGATATACGATGCCCCAGACGGGCCGACGGCTAACTAGGAGGGGGAGTTGTCGGTCCGTGGTCTGTCCGTTTTCTTTACTTCTTCCTTATAAGTCATTCCCCTATGAAGGACCGAGGCTATCGAAGGTTTGCGGGAAGCCACCTTCTCGGCCATTCGTGAATAGAGTGCTTATGTCCGTGGGGGATTAGGCTCTTCCCCGGCAAGGAGGGTTTCGAGGCGGCGGACCTGTTCGCGAGTGCCGAGGACGATGAGGGTATCGCCGGGGCGGATGGTGTCATTGGCCGAGGGGGTAGTATCGAACCTGCCTTCCTTGCTGAGGATGGCGAGGATCATGGCGCCGGTCTTGTCACCAATCTTTAGTTCGCCGATAGTGTGGTTGGCCAAAGGGGACTCCTTGGGCACGCCGAACTCCTCCAGCCTAAACTCGATGCCCTTCCTGCCGCGGGTGACGATGTCGAGGAAGTCCACGATCAGGGGCTGTGTGGCTAAGGAAGCGAGCCTGCGGCCACCGACGGCGTAAGGCGAGAGGGTTCGGTCGGCCCCGGCTATCTCGAGCTTGGCGGCTGACTCGTCGGAGCTGGCCCGGGCGACGATGTGGAGGCTCGGGTTCATCTTTCGGGCGGAGAGCACGACGAAGACGTTGTCGGCATCGGAGTTCACGGCGGCGATGAGACCCTTTGCCCGCCGGATGCCGGCCTCCTCGAGCACGGCATCGTCGGAGGCCTCGCCGAGCATGGCAAGGTAACTCTCCGACAGGCAGTCCTCGACACTTTGGGAATCGTTGTCTACCACCACGAAGGGGACACCGTCGAGGGCAAACTCACGGGCGACCTGGCGGCCGACGCGACCGAAGCCGCAGAGTATGTAGTGTCCATTCAGCTTGCTAATTTCGGCCCTCATCCTTCTCCTTCCGAAGTAACCCCGGACCGCCCCTTCCACGGCGAGCTCCACGGAGGATACCGCCGCGTAGAACAGGGTGCCGACCCCTGTTATCAAGAGGGCAATAGTCCACAGCCTGCCGATCATATCGAGTTCGTGGACTTCCCTATAGCCTACGGTGGTCACGGTGATTACGGTCATGTACAGGGCATCCATGAAGCTCCAGCCCTCGAACACCATGTACCCGAGTACGCCCAAGACGCAGATGACGCCCAGCGCCAGAAAAGCGGTCCAAACCCGTCGCAGGGTTACCTGCGGCTCGTACGTCTCCGAGAGAGCTAACCGTCTGTTGGGACCCGTATGTCCTGATTCCGCCATGTAAGATCTTCCAGCTACCAATAGCATACACAACGCTGTATACGAGTTTCCTAGAATCTACCCTCTGAAACTGTTTGGTAAATCGGGATAGGCCCCAACGTGGGGTTAGAGAGTGGCCAAAACAGGCCGAGGGGCTCCCATCTGGCTCTATTGAGCAATTAGAAACAGGCGATCAGGCTTAGGTCGGGCCTGGCTCGACGGCCGCGTGGGGCTCAACCTCCGTTGGCGTGCTCCCGGAGCCAGCCCATGGCCGCCGCGCCTTGGTTGAGGATCGAGATGTGCCCGTCCTCCGGGCGCAACCACAGTTCGGCCGAGGGGCAGCGGCGCGCGAGCCACTCGCTGTGCGAGCTGGGTACCACCCGATCCCGGCCACCGTGCACGAAGAGGACCGGCGCGATTACCTGCGCGGGGTCGAATCCCCACGGGCCGACGTAGGCAAGGTCGTCGTCTATCAGCCCGCCCGGTCCACCCTCCACGGCCGGACCGACGACATCAAGTACCCAGGACCACGTCCCTGAGAGCGCGGCATGATCTGCCGCAGTGAACATCTCCGGGTCGTACTCGGCCTCTGACTCATACCTCTCTTTTGCCGCGCGTCCCTCGGCAGCGGCGCGCAGTGATGCCACGCCGGAGTCCGACATGCCCGCGAACCAGTCAAGCCCCTCGGCGCCGTACGGAGCCAGCCCGGCCACGCTGGCCACGCCTAGGACGCGTTCTGGCAGCAGCGCACCGCATGCCAAGGCGTGCGGAGCTCCGCCGGAATGGCCCATGACCGCAAACCGATCGATGCCCAGCGCATCGGCAATGGTGGAGACGTAAGCGGCAGCTGATGCCACGTTGCGGCCTGGATAGGGGGTTGATCCACCGTATCCTGGCCGGTCATACGACACCCAGCGGATGCCGAGCCCTTCTGCGGCCGCGAACAGGGGCTCGGGAGGCGCGCCGATGTTCGGCGTGCCGTGATGCCAGAAGACGGCGAGCCGGCCGGTACCGTCCTCGCCCGTGTCGTACACGTGCATCGTGCGGCCGTCGCCCAGCTCCAGATCGACCTCCGTCACCACCCGCCTAGTCTAAAGGC
>JALZFJ010000275.1 GCA_030867425.1 Actinomycetota bacterium
ATCGAGGCGTGGTGGACGTCGCACCGGGCTTGTACTTCCTAGGGCTCCCCTTCCAGCACACGTTCGCCTCGGCGGTGATCGGCGGGGTTGGAAAGGATGCCCGCTACATAGCCGAGCACATCGCCGAGTGAGCCATCGAGAGCGAGAACGAGGCGGCCGATGCGCGCCACATCCCGACCTCGATCTAAGATCAGTGTGAGTTTTTCGCTACCTTTTATTCGTGACGCCTCAGGAAGATCCTGAAGGAGATCTTGCGATGAGCAACACACGCGCGACCGATCGACCAGCTGGCCAAGTTCGAGCGGGCAAGCTCGCCGAGAGGACGCGGTGCGGGTCCATCAGGAAGGCCAGGGAGGGGCGGACGGGCGTCGCCACCCCTAACTATGGCTTCCGTCTCAACGAGGCCAAGGACAGCCTGCAGATCCACGAGCCCGAGATGGCGGTTGTCGAGAAGATATTCCGTATGGCCGCCGAAGGCTTGGGCACGTCCGCCATCCAGAGCAGGCTCTACGCCGAGGGTGTGCCGGCCCCGAAGGGCGGCAAGGCGTGGTACAGGCAGACGGTGAGGAAGCTGTTATACAGCGACGTCTACCGGCCACACCGCTTCGAGGAGATCGCCGACTTGGTCTCGCCCGAAGTGCTGGCCCGACTGGATCCGACCAAAGAGTACGGCGTGCAGTGGTACAACCGTCACAAGGTCACCAAGACGAGGGTTTCGGAGCCGGACGGCAATGGCGGGCGCAAGTATAAGGACGTCCGGACGTCCGAGTGGAGGCCTAAGGAGGAGTGGGTGGCCGTGCCGGTCCCTGCCCGCCTCGATAAGGACCTCGTGGACCGGGCCCGCGCCATGATCGCCGTCAACAAGGGCCAGGAGAGGAAGCACCTAGCGCGGGAGTGGGAGCTTCGAGGCCTCATGCGCTGCTCGTGCGGCGCCACGATGGTGACCCACACCACCCACCCGCACGGCAGGTACCTCTACCACTACTACAGCTGCGCCAAGCGCAGGGACTTTAGGGGCAAGGGCTCGTGCCGGCAGAAGTCGCTCCGGGCAGAGCACGTCGTTTGGGAGTTCGTCTCCAGTCTCCTCAAAGATCCCGAGAGGATAAGGGCCGACATGCACGCCTTGATAGAGCGCGAGCGGGAAGCGGGCTCCCGCAACACCGGCCAGGAAGCGACGGCGTGGGCGAGCAAGCTGGAGGAGTGCGACCGGCTGCGGACCGCCTACCAAGACCAGCAGGCGCTGGGCTTTATGTCCCTGGATGAGCTGGGATCGAAGCTCAAAGACCTGGAGGAGACCCGTAAGCTGGCGCGGGCCGAGCTCGCTGCCCTTAAGGCGCGCGAGGAGCGCGTTAGGGAGCTGGGGGCGGACCGGGACACCCTGATCGAGTCCTGGTCCGCCAGGGTGCCCGAGGACCTGGACGGCCTCACAGGGAACCAGCGGAACCAGGTCTACCGGATGCTCAGGCTCAAGTTCTCACCCGCGGAGAAGGGCTACAAAGTAACTGAGGCGTTCTCTGGGGTTCTGTGGTCAGGAAGTCAGGAAACGACGCCTTTCGGGAAGCGACGGTGAAGAAGCTAAAAGGAGCGAGGTTGAGGATCCCTTCGCGGCTCATCGTTGAGGTCCAGGCTATAGGTCGGGGCACGATCGAGCCTATCAGCAGCTTGTAGAGGCTCTACTCTTCGAGGTCAGGCGGGTCTATGATCAAGGCCGCTCCTCTCTCGGCTCCTACTCTCGCGACACGATCCGGGAATCCTGCCTCACCCGCAGCCCTCGCGGACCACGACCGCCGGTCCCCTCGCCCACCATCTCGGCCTCGCAGGGGAAAGCCGGTCAGCCCTTCAGCTATTTCGCAGACCAGCCGAGGGGCTCGCTTGTCGGTCCCGCCTTCTTGACCTCTTCGTCCACCTCGGCCTCGAAGTTCTCGAAGTTCTTGGCGAAGAGGCCAGCGAGCTCCCTGGCCTGCTCGTCGTAGGCGTCCTTGTCGTCCCAGGTGCCTTTAGGATCCAGCACCTCTGTCGGGACACCAGGGACTTCCGTTGGGACGTTCAGGCCAAAGATC
>JALZFJ010000287.1 GCA_030867425.1 Actinomycetota bacterium
CTGGAACGCCGAGTCGAGGCTAAGGCCGCGCCGAGCTGGGCCGAATACGAGGCCCCGAGGAAACGTCAGTGGGTACGCAGTGTGCTGTCGGCCTTCTCCAGGATGGAGGGTTATAAGGGGAGGCCCACTCTCTCCAAGGAGAATCTCGCCTTGATAGAGGGTGATACCGAGGAGCGGCGCAAGCAGGACCCCGACATCATCGTGCGCTATGAGGACGCGCATGGTGTGCACTACGACCGAGATTCCCTCGCCGAGAAGGCCCGGCTCCGGCTGAGGGACGTGGGCCGCTCCGAATAGCCTACCTGACCGCAGGCCGGGGTCCTCACCTCCTGCCCCGGCCTGTGCTATATCTTACGGCCCGTAGTAGTGGGTCTCCCCATTCGCGCCGTGGCACACTTTAAACTTCCTACCACTCTCGCAGGGGCATGGCTCGTTGCGACCAATCTTCTCACCATAGGCCGGGTTCGAGGATGGCGCAACTTGAGGTTGTCCCGGAATGGTCGGAGCCTCCTGCACGGTGATGTTGTTGATGACCTGATTGGGCTTGGCATTTTTGGCTTGCTCCAGCTGCTCATATTGCAGCAGTACGCCTATGATCGCGATCATAAGCATGAGGTAGTTAGTCAGATTTGCGGGTGTCTTAGGTATCAGCAGTTTGCCAAATGCCCGGCCCCAATCCGGGAACTCACGCTCGACCGTACTCCTGACCTCCTCGGCACTCGCACCGGTCTCCTGAGCCACGCGGAGTATCTCGCGCAGCCGCTCCAGTTCGGATACTGTACGCTCGGGACCCTGTAGGAGCTCGAGTGTGTCCCCGACAACGCTGTACACACCGCCGAGGATACGACCCGTCTGTCCGCACGCAGGGCAGTTTTGTACGGGTACGTCCTCCCCTGCAGTGAGCGTAGCTTCAAGGACTTCGATACCAGGACCGCCAACCTCGACCTCATAGGTGGGAAAGAAATGTCCGTTCTCGCATACGGCCAGTACTCGCGGCATAGCGGAAGGATAGTAGCACGGCTCCTGGCGCTCTTAGAATCCCCGCCAGCTAACATGCGCCCAGCAGCCAATACCAGCATACCGGGCAGGGCGGCTACGGTTATCCTGAGTGCCCCCGCAGCCGTCCGTAGCCCTATCCTCCGGGCGGTAGAGATCCGCTCCCGCCGGCGCCTCCCCGCGCCCCCGAGGGACACGTCCTTGCCAGCTCGGTTGCCGAGTGGGGCGAGGGGTTCTTTAGGGGCTCTGTTCGGAGGGTAGAGGTAACTCTAGACAGTCTCCTCATCTCTGGGTAGGCGCAAGCTCTCTCTAGCTAGTAGCTGAGCATGCACGGAAGTCATCAGTCTGCAATCATTAGGTTAATGTAACAAGTAGAAGGATTAGAAGAAGTAGAAGAAGAGTGAGTAAACGCACCGCCTCCTGGCTAGCCTGGTCTATGTGTGCCCTCTCCTTGGCGCTGACAGCACTCAGTCTTCTGCTTCTTCTAGTCCAAACCACGTCCCACCCTGACGTACGCATCTACGAATACTGGGTAATAGCTACCCTGGTTGCGGTAGGTTTCTCACCTGGAGGCGCAATCATAGCTCCCCGCATCTCTCCTAAAAATCCTATAGGGTGGCTCTTTGGTGTGACAGGTCTCTCCTTTGGGATGATTCATTTCGCCGCCGCGTACGCTATATACGCACTACTAGCAGCCCCTGGAACCCTCCCGGGTGGCGAAGCCGCAGCATGGATCTTCTCTTTGGCTTGGGTCCCAACTATCGGCCTTACTGTGTTCTTGGTTCTTCTGTTTCCAGATGGTCGGCTGCCGAGCCGTCGCTGGAGGTGGTTCTTCTGGCTCAGCGTATTCCTGATACTAGCAGGAACGATTTCTCAGATATTCGCTCCCAGGTTGGTTTTGGAGATTGGCGGCATCTACAACCCGCTCGGGGTAGAGGGGCTGCCGAATTACTGGAAGCTGATTCAGGCGCTCTTATTTACTCTCATGTTCGCCTCAGCGGCTTCCCTATTCGTAAGGCGGGTGCGTGCCAGCGCAGTAGTACGCCAACAGATAAAGTGGTTCACTTACTCTGCTCCGCTAGCGATTGGCGGCATGCTCACCTACACCATCTCTGAAACCACGGGCTCCGTGTGGCTCGTATGGGTTGGATACGTAGTTCTCGTGGCCAGTTTCATATGCGTCCCTATCTCTATGGGGATAGCTATCTTACGCTACAGGCTCTACGAGATAGACCTCATCATCAACCGTACCCTTGTCTACGGCTCCCTTACACTACTGCTAGCTCTGTTGTACTTCGGCAGCGTAACCGCCCTACAGTCCCTCTTCAGCCTCCTCACCGGTCAAGGAAATACTCTTGCTATAGTCGCTTCCACTCTAGCTATAGCCGCTCTTTTCAATCCTCTTAGAAGACGCATCCAGTCCTTTATCGACCGTCGCTTCTACCGGCGCAAGTACGATGCTGCCAAGACGCTAGAGGCCTTTGGTACCAAGCTTAGAGACCAGACAGATCTGGAGAAGCTGTGCGAAGATCTGGGGGAGGTAGTAGATGAGACTATGCAACCAGCACACCTCTCCGTAATACTGCGCTCTGAGGTTCCTACTTCTACTACTACTAAGGAGCAAGGCCAGCAGGAGGATCAGCAAACCACAAGGCATGAGGAGGACTGAGTTCCGAGAAGACTAGCCTTGTCTGCAATCCAGTGAATAGAGGCAACGGGATAACTTTGGCCGGGGAGATACACGAGCGGAGGAGGAAGGATTCGAACCTCCGCGGGCGTTAGCCCGCCCCCCGACTGGGCTGCCTCCAGTAACTATGAAAGCACCTTTCTAATACCGCCTCAACCCCAACACCGCCTAGCACCTTGCGTACTCGCACCGGATCCCCCAAGTCGCATACCCCTATAGGACCGGGGGAGAGCAACAAAACAGGCCGGAGAGCATAGAGGACACTCTCCGGCCTTATGCGGGGCCGGACAGTAAAAGGTGACGACAGAGGAACCTGTACAGTTGGGTTCCGGCCCCACAGACCACGCAGCATAGCCACCCTCCCCGTCCGATGTAAAGAGAAACCACTACGCCCCGGTCGGCAGAGGTAACACCACCCCTAGGATCGGGGCTCCGCGCACGTTAGGGGCTATCCTCGCGCACCTGAGAGCACGAAAAAGGCCGGAGAGCATAGGGAATCCCCGGCCTCCCGCAGGACCAGAAGTAACTTCCATGCGAGCGAAAGGTCCGGCCCCGCAGACCGCGTAGCATAGCTATCCTACTCGTCCGATGCAAAGAGAAACAACTGCGCCCCGCTCGGGAGGGACAGACCACTAGGACCGAGGCTATGCGGGTTTCCGGGAACAAACCTTGTCGGCATTTCTCTGCGGCGGTCCGTCGGTCTCCCCGGCCTATACCCTCCGGGCGAGAGCGACACCGCCAGGGCATCGCCACTCTCCTGAAAGTCCTACCTTTGTTACGGGCTCTAGTCCGCCCTGCTGCTGGCGCGGAACCGCACCCGAGGATATGTGTGCCCCTCCCGATAGTGTGTGACCGCCCACGCCGAGGGCTCGCGAGCTTTTGTATACTCGAAAGATATGAGCATTCCGCGTTACTATACCGTCGGAGCCATTGCCTCGGATGTCGGATCCTTCAAGGGGCTCGTGGATCGGCTCGAGGTTTTGGACCTCGCGCCCGATTCCGTCGTCGTGCTGACCCGGAGGCAGGACGAGCGCCTCGCGCGGGCGATCTCCCCCGAAGTCTGCGTGCGGAGCGTGGAGAGTAGGCTATCGCGCCGGAAGCGGTTAGAGTTCGCGAGCTCCTTTTTCTCGGCCTCAACGGTGAGCTTTCTCATGGGTGTCTTCCACCTGTGGACCGGCCTCGTCGTGCAGGCGCTCCTGACGGTTTCTTCGGTGATCGGCCTCGTCGCCTACCACCGCCGTCCGCGCGTCGAGAAGCGGATCCTGTGTCTGGGGCTCCCCGAGAAGCTCGCCGGAGAGTGGGAGACCTCCTTCCGCGCCGGTTTTGCCTTGGTGTTAGCTACCGTGCCCGAAGAGGACTTTGACGAGACGCAAAGCGCGTTCCTCGAAGATGACACCCTTCTCTCTCCACTCGCCGTCGACCGGCGACCGGTGCTCTAGAGCGGACGCCCGGTCAGCAGTCAGGTTGTCAGCGGTTTTCGTCGGCGGTAAATTCTTTACTATGTCGGAAGCCTGCCGTTCTGGGGTGTTTGGTCGTTGTCTTCGGGAGGAGTGACGCCGTGATCGTACGCGAAAGGCCAGATTCTTACGTGCTCGTAAAGCAGCACGACCACGGTTTGATCGCTGGCGAATTCGCGCGACACCTCGCCGAAGAACCCTATCCGCCAGAGCCCACCCTCTACGCCATCTCCAACCACGACGCGAGCTGGCAAGAGCTGGACCAAACCGTGCGTTGGGACGAGGCGTCGGGCAAACCCTACTCCTTCACGAACTATCCGACCGGGCCCAAGCTCCGAGCCTACAGGCAGGGCCTAGATCTCCTGGAGTCGCAAGACCGGTATGCGGCTTGCCTTTGCAGCATGCACTACGCCTCTTTCGTGCGAAATTCGAAAGACGTGCACGAAGTACGATTTAGGGAGGGAGAGATCCGGCGCCAAGAGAGGTTGAAGGGCGAGATGTCCGAAGAGGAGGCCGAAAACCTCAGGCACAACTTACGATTGCTGCAGCTGTGCGACGATCTGTCGCTGTTCGTATGCCTTAACGAGCCGGGCCGGAACGACCACCCGTGGTACAAGGACGGCTTTAAGCTCGAAGGAGCGAGGTTCGAGCCCGCCTGGGAGGACCGCCATATCCTGCGGCTGGACCCCAATCCGTTCTCAGAGCCTTTCGACATCGTTATACCTTATACGCTGGTTACGCAGAGCGGTCGGCGTGTAGGGAGCGAGCGTCTCGAACTTCGGGTAACCTTAGGCGAGCCCAGCGCTCTAGCGTCGCCCGAAAGATCCCCTTAGCACTCTAGAAGGGACCTCCATGAGAGAAGCGTCGTACAAATTCTTGAAGAACCTGCTCTCGACGCCGGGACCGAGCGGCTACGAAGGCGCGGTGGCCAAGGTGTGGCGGACGGAGGCCGAGAAGTTCGCCGAGGTCCGGGGCGACAGGATGGGCAACTCTTTCGCCGCCTTGAACGGTGGCGGCGCGCCCAGGGTGATGCTCGCCGGGCACATAGACGAGATAGGGCTCATGATTACCCACGTAGACGAACAGGGACTCTTGCGCTTCCAGGGGGTAGGCGGCTGGGACCCGCAGGTCCTCGTGGGCCAGAGGGTACTCATCCAGACCAGGGACGGCGAGGTTAGGGGCGTCATCGGCAAGAAGGCCATCCACGTCATGGAGGCCGAGGAGCGCAAAAAGGTCTCCGAGATAAAGAGCCTCTGGATCGACATCGGCGCCAAAGACGGCGATGAGGCGAAGGAGAAGGTCCGCGTGGGCGACGTCGCAGTCGTGGACCAGGACCTCATCGAGCTCCCGAACTACCGTATCGCCTCCCGTTCTTTAGATAACCGCATGGGTGCGTTCGTCGTCCTCGAAGCCTTGAGGCTCCTCTCCGGGGAAGATGGACTTGCGGCGGAGGTCGTCGCGGTGGCGAGCGTGCAGGAGGAGATAGGGCTCTACGGCGCCCGCGGCGCCGCCTTCGGCCTCGACCCCGATGCGGCCATCGCCGTAGACGTTACCCACGCGACTGACACCCCCGGAATCTCCAAGAACGAGCACGGCGACCACTCTTTGGGGTCGGGAGCCGCCATAACGCGAGCCACGAACCTGAGCCCCGTCGTCACGGATGGTCTGATCGACGCCGCCGAAAGTGAGAGCATCGCCTACACCTTAGCGGCCGACTCGCGCTCCACCAGCACGGACGCGGACGCCATACAGTTCCAGAGGAAGGGAATAGCCACGGGGCTCGTCTCGGTACCCAACCGCTACATGCACTCGCCGAATGAGATCGTGGCTCTCGAAGACCTGACGAACTGCGCCAGACTCATCGCCGCCTACGTAAAGGGCCTGAAGATAGACACGGACTTTGTCCGCTAGGAATAGACGCGGCACGGGCGATGGCCGTCGGCGCGCCCCTAACGTTTAAAACCTCGGGATGCACGTAGTCACTTTGAAGCGGATTGTTCTCGCGAACACGACCTTTGCGGCGCGTCGCCGCTCGGGGTGGGGGAGTGGCGCCTAGGACGCTCCTAAGGAGCGTGTTGTACCTGGCCTCGATCGGGCTCGCGTTGCACCTCATCCTGCCACAGCTTCCGGGCATAGAACGCTCACTGGTCCTCGTCGCGGACTCCTCTCGGTCCCTGATCCTGGCGGCTCTCCTGGCCATCCTCGCGAGCCAGCTGTGCTACGCCGAACTCCTCGGGCGCTCGGCGGGGGCGGCGGTGGGGGCCAGCGCTTACACCAGGAGGCGGCGTAGGGGGCTCGGGCGGTGGTTTATGCTCCGGCTTACCATCGCCGAGCACGGGGCTGCCCGCGTACTGCCGGGCGGGGGAAGCTCGGCAGCGGCCGTGACCTACACTGGGCTGAGGGCCCGCGGCCTGAGACCGGCGCGCATAGGGCTCGCAGTAGCGACCATCACCGTGCTCGTCTACGGGACTTTGGGAGCCATCTTCCTCGGGAGCCTACTCTTCCTCACCCTGGATCGCAACCTCGGCTTAGCCGCCACGATGGCCTCATTCCTCATCTTCGTCCTCACGCTCTGCCTCGTCTTTTTGGGATATCTGGCCTACCTCTGGCCTCGCGATGCCCGGCGTCGCCTGACTGGCTTCTTCTATGCCCTGGGCCGGTTTTTTCGCAGGGGGTGGTCCCGCAAGAGGACGGAGGTGTGGGCTGCAAGGATCGTCGTAAACCTCAGAATGGAGGCGCGCGCCCTGCGCGAGCAGCTCCTCTACCATCCCTTGGCGGCTCTCAAGCTCGGCACCCTCGCTTTAGGCTACTGGGGCTTTGACGCTTTGTGCCTAATCGTGATCTTCCTCGCCTTCGGGGTAGACGTAAACCCCATTGAGCTCCTCGTGGCCTACGGCGTGGCAGCGACCTTCGGGTCGCTCCCTTTAACCCCCGGGGGCTTGGGGGTCTTCGAGACGACCATGCTCGGCGCCCTGGCCTTACTCGGTGTCGGCTACGAAGCTGCCATCCCCATACTCGGTTACCGACTCTTCAACTTCTGGCTTCCGATACCCCTCGCCCTGATTCTCTACCCGACCCTCCACATTGGCGGCGCCCGTTACGCCCGGGAGGAGACCAAGAAAACGCCCGCCAGGAAAGGCTAGCATTGGAAAAGCCTGCGCTGGGTTTCGTCCGGCTTCTCGGTGGCTGCCTGTTCGTCCGAACCATCTTCGCCGGCGCGTTTCCTCGACTGGTACGCTCGCCCGGTTGGTTCTGGGAAGACGAAGAGCAGGGCAGACCTACGATGAGGACGAGGCTCGCCACGACGCTGACGAACGCGAGCGCGAAGGTGGCAATGTAGAGGATCATGCCGCCCGTATAACTTAGCGTCATCGCCTGGAGCAGGGCAGGATCTAGGTTACACGGTCTTCCAGGCGTCGGTTGCCGGAGGTGTACAGCCAGAGCAGGGTGAAGAAGATCGCGGTAACCGCCAAGGCGCCGCTGTAGACAACAACGGTCTGCTGTTCCGGTTCCGGATGCAGTCCGCGAGGAGCGCCGTGGAGAAAGCGCAACATAGTTCGCTCGACTCCGATTCTAGGGGCACCGAGTGTAGCTCGCCCAACGTACTATCAGTGACTATTTGCCCCAGGTCGCGCGCAGCGCGCGGACCCAGTTCTCGTGTGCGAGCTTGCGCAGCGCTCCGTCGTCGTAGCCGCGCTCGCGCAGCGTCCCGAGCAGCTTCGAGAGCCCCGATACGTCCTCTATCCCGTGTGGAACCTTCGCGCCGTCGAAGTCCGAGCCGAAGCCCACGCCGTCCACGCCGACGCGCTCAACCAGGTAGTCCACGTGGCGTACCACGGTTTCGAGCGGGGTGTCCTCATCGTCGCGACCGTCCTCGCGCAAGAAGGCGACGGCGAAATTCACGCCGACGATGCCACCGGAGTCGCGGATGGCGTCGAGTTGCCGGTCGGTGAGGTTACGCGTCGAGGGGCAGAGGGCGTGGGCGTTAGAGTGGGTCGCAATGAGCGGCGCCTCGGAGAGAGCGGCCACGTCCCAGAAGCCCCGCTCGTTCAAGTGCGAGAGGTCGACCAAGACGCCGAGCCGGTTGCAATCGCGGATGAGCTCCTTGCCGGCGCCGGTCAGGCCAGGGCCAGTCTCGGGCGAAGCTGGGAACCTGAAAGGGACGCCGTGCCCGTAGGCGTTGGGCCGGCTCCACACCAGCCCGAGCGAGCGCAGACCCGCCTCGTAGAAGCTTTCGAGAGCGCCTGGGTCCGGGCCGAGGTTCTCCGCCCCTTCAAAGTGCAGGATCGCTGCCAGCACGCTGCTTCGTAGGCAGTGGGAGAGCTCTTCGGCCGTGCGTACGACCTTTAGCCGTCCTCCGGACCTGGACTCGATCCCAAACAGGATCTTCGCCAGCTCCTCCGCGGTGTCTCGGGCGTAGTGTGGGTCGAGCGGTGGCGCGTCCGCTATCTCGTAGCCGTACTCGGTCAGGATGAGGGCTGACTCTTCGGTCCAGCCGCTCTCGGGGTCGGGCGGGGTCCAGCAGGCGAAGAACCCGCCGCCGAAGTCACCATCCCTGGCGCGGGGGAGATCCACGTGGCCGGCGTTGCTCCGCTCGAAGAAACCGCGACCACCCCCACGGCCGGACAAATGGAGGTTGAGCAGCGTGTCATTATGACCGTCGAAGACGGGTATCCGGTCCACGAACAAATGATACCGGCAGACCGGCACCCGTGCTCGAAGCTTTCCGGCAAGAAGAAGCGGGGGAGGCG
>JALZFJ010000291.1 GCA_030867425.1 Actinomycetota bacterium
GCCTTGTCCGACTGAGTCTTCGAGCGTATGTACATAAAGGCGGCCCACGCGGCGAGCGCGAAGGCCGGCCAGGAGAGGTTCGCGAAGGTGCGGTGCAGGATCATCTCGACGAACATCGGGTTGAAGAGCCCGTTCAAAGACGCCCCGAAGGAGCCTATGTTGTTCTCGGTCACCGCCTCGGCGTTCGGCCCGCCGCCCGTGGTCATGTACGTGTCGATGCCTGTCATGAGGACCATCCAGACCCAGATAAACGCGCCCATCGTGAATCCCAAGAACAAGTGCCGGCGCTTGTTCAGGACGCTGTAGCGGTCCCACTTATAATAATAGGAATACATCCCCCACAAAGCGAGGATCATCGATGCCATGGCGATAACTAGGATGTAAAAGAACTGCGTGAAGAGCGCCGTCGTGACCCTCGGGTAGAAGCCGACGAGCAAGACCAGGAACAGGACAGCGAACGTGGCGCCGGTCGAGAAGGTCAGGACGTTGAAACGGGCCATCGAGTGGGCGAGCCTGTCCATCCTTGGGCTCCCGGTGCGCGCTCCCCAGGCCTGCAAGACCGGGGCGGCTATTGCGAACCCCACGAACAGCTCCGCGAAGAAGATGTGCACGAGCATCGTGAACCCCGTAAACCCCCTGACACCCCCCGGGAACTCGAAGCCCGAGAGATCCAGCTGCGCGAGAAGCTGGAGACCCGCCGAAGTGGTTACCAAGCTCATCCCCTACACGACTCCTTCCAGGATCCCCGGGTTCCCATTACCGGTCCCCTCCCTCGCTCGGACCCGCCCGGTGCATGACGGCCTGGCCCACCGCCCGGGGCTCCAGGCGCTGGTCCGTGATGTAGTAGGTCGCCTCGCCTTCCTGCAGGATCTCCCGGATCGGCCGTATAAGCCGCCGCTCCCCGGTCACGGCGAAGATCAAGACCCGCCCCCTCTCGAACTGGTCGTTCCAGGCCCCCGACTCCTCCCTCGGGGCCTGCATGTCCGTGAGGATAGGCTGGATCCCGACCCTCGTAAAAGAACCGGCCAAAAGTACGGCCGCCAGCGAGATGAAGACCAGAAACGCCGGGACCCCTATGGAGGGCACGGCGATCGCGAAGAACATCCCCAGGACCAGGAACGCCACGGCGAACCCTACCGGCACCTCTAGCCCCCGACGGTCGTCGGGCACGACTATGTAGCGTGTCCCCTCCGGGAACGGCTCGGTCTCGTCGGGGTCTTTGCGCTTGAGGATGACCGTGAGGTCGTCCTTGCCTATACCTAGGTCCCTGATCTCCTTGACCGCCCTGTTCAGGGCGGCGCCGTCGTCTATGACCCCTACGATAGTGTAATCAGGCCTGAGCTCCGGGGAGATAGTCTCCTCGGAAACCGCCTCCGGCACGTCCCGCCCTCTCTCCAAAAACGCTACCCCTGCCTAGGATCTTTCGCCGTCCGAACGCCTTTTTCCGAGCACCAGCATACCTTGTCGTGTTCCGGTAAACCACCCCGACGCACGCCCCGCCGGTATCGCTTTCACATTATTTGCAGGCTGCGGCAAAGCCCGCTGTGAAAGCACACCTACCCCGCTCCCCTCCTTCGGTTAGAATCATGCGATGGACACCCGCGACCAGCAAAGGCTCTCGGAGCACGACGCCCGCCTGGACAAACGCTACATTGAGCGGGGGCTTGGGGCCTGGCTCAAGCGCAACCCCTGGCTCCTCGTTCGGCTGTTCATCGTCCTGGTCTTCACCTTTGGCGCCTCGACCACCGCCGCCAACTTCTCCTATGGCCTGCAGGGCGAGCCGATAACCCTTACCGTCGAGCAGCTCAATCGCGGCGATCTGCCTTCGGGTATCCAACTCGGGGACTACGTGGAGGTCACGGGCACCCCGGACTTCGGCCCTGACACGCAAAGGATTGGGACCCCAGAGTCAGGGATAGGCGTCTCCTCGCGCTACAGCGCCGCCTACTTCTACTTCGCCCTCGAAGAGACCGGCGACAACCTGCTAATACAGACCGCCCAAACGCCTCCCGACGTAACCGAGACCGGCGAACGAGTCTGGCGCGGCAAGCTCGCCACGGTGGGCACCGTGATCTTCCACGATACCACCCAGAGCGGGCTCGAGGCGGCCGGCTTGCCCAGAGACGAATCCATCCCGGTCATAGAG
>JALZFJ010000293.1 GCA_030867425.1 Actinomycetota bacterium
CCTCGCAGCCGAAGCTCTGGGGGTGGACCCGGAAACGCTCCGCGAGGAGCTCCAGAGGGAGCCTGATCCGTCGAACGAGACGGACCGTTCGCCTCTCCGTAAAAAGCTGCAACATGCCCCTTCCGACCCATACATCGAGGCTGGGAGCGAGGTTCTTGGCCTCGTGCTCGCCCGCCCCGATCTGGCGGCTCGCGCCTTACGCGAGGGGATAATAGCTCCCACATTCTTAGATCAGCCTGTCTTGCTTGAGGCGGGGGACTTTGGTGACGAGACGCAGGCGCGTATCTTTGCTTTGCTGGTCGAGCATGCAGACAAAGACCTCGAGGCTATGTTCTCCGACGAGCGCGCCCGCCCATTGCTGGACGAGATCTCTGCTCTCCGGGCTGCAGAAAAGAGGCTCTATCCTTCGGAGGCTTCCCTACGTGCCGCCTGGCTCAGGCTCGCGGCTTTGAGCCGTGAGAAGAAGAAGACCATGACCGACGACTTTGATGAGAAGTTTCGGCTGCTCGCGGAGATTAAACGCCTCAATATGGCCGCCGTGGAGGCGAGCAACCTTACCCTCGAATCTTGAAGCCTAACACCCGAAATCGTATACTCCTCTGGCAATCTTCCCCTGTAGCTCAATCGGCAGAGCATTCGGCTGTTAACCGAAGGGTTGTAGGTTCGAGTCCTACCAGGGGAGCTGGGCGCACCGTGGAAGCGCTCCTGCAGCCTGCAGCTGTGACGACCGCAAACCGCCTCTAGAGGGCCCATAGCTCAGTTGGTTAGAGCAGCCGACTCATAATCGGCAGGTCCCAGGTTCGAGTCCTGGTGGGCCCACATCTTCTACCATCCTAAACATAGCGCTTGTGAACTTCCATCGTCGCCACCGAATTCCCCACATATTTCCGAAATATCTACATATAGGTTGTTCTCGTTACTACATAACCCCAGATGTTCCACAAGCGCGCAAAGCACGAGAACTCGCCTGGTAACGAGGCTTCTCGTGCTTTAGAGGGTCCCAATCCCCTAGGAGGGAGGGTAGAAGACCCGGAAAATGAGTATCTCTACGTTAAGGAGAGCATATGCGGTGCACAAATTTGCGTATTTTTCGCGCTTATGCAAGAATTTCTCATGTCGTGGGTCAAAGTGGGATGTAGTGGGAGGACAAGACCCTGGCCCTTCTGGGAGAGTACGAGCACACCTTGGATGAGAAAGGACGGCTGACTCTCCCCTCCCGGCTCCGAGCCTATTTTGAGGGTGGCATCGTGATCACCAAGGGGGTAGATAGGTGTTTGTTCGCGTTTCCACCGGAGGAGTGGGCGGCGTTCAAGGCGAACATCAATGCTAATGCGGACCTTTCAGCCAAAGGGCGCCAACTCAGCAGGATGTTTTTCTCGATGGCGTTCGAGGCATCTCTCGATCGGCAGGGGCGGGTTTTGATCCCGACGAAGCTCGCCCGGTATGCGGGCTTGAGCCGTGACGTTACGATAGCCGGGGTAGACGACCGCTTGGAGATCTGGGACACCGGCGAGTGGAACAGGTACCTCACAGGCGCTGACGAATCCTTTGCGGACATCATTGAGGAGTTCGCTGGGAGGGAATTCGGGGTTTGATGTCTACAGAGCACTATCCGGTGATGCTTAAAGAGGCTGTAGAGGCGCTTGCACTCTCTGGGGGAGAGACGGTCGTGGACGCTACTTTTGGGGGTGGAGGACACGCACGCCGGATACTACAGAAGCTCGGTCCCGGAGGGAAGGTTATAGGTATAGACCGTGATCCTGAAGCGGCAGATAGGGCTCTACAACTCGCCGAGGAGGACCCGCGCTTTACCTTCAGGTCCGGAGCTTACGATAAGGTTCTCATGGAACTGGCAGAGGAGGGCGCCAAGGCGGATGCAGTTCTCTTCGACCTCGGCCTCTCCAGCTATCAAATAGACGAGCCCAGGCGAGGCTTCAGCTACATCCGTGAGGGGCCGCTCGACATGCGCATGGACCCGGGACGCGGAGAGTCGGCAGCGGACTTCCTGAACGCCGCCGGGACGGCAAAGATCGCCGAGGTGCTCGCAAGGTACGGGGACATTCCCCGCGGCGAGGCCCGGCGGGTGGCGATGGAGATCGTCAGGAGACGGCCGCTCAGGACGACTTTGGAGCTCTCTGAAGCCGTGCGTTCGGCGGTCGGTTGGAAGGAGAGGGGCGGCAACCCGGCGAAGAGGATATTTCAAGCCGTGCGCGTGCGCGTGAACGACGAGTTGGGTAGCCTCGAGCGGGCTTTGGACGCGGTGGAGAGGCTCCTCGTGCCCGGAGGGCGGCTCGTGGCGATCACGTTCCACTCCGGAGAGGATCGCGTGGTCAAGCGTTTTATCGCCGAGCGTGCCGGGCGTTGTGTCTGCCCGCCGGAGCTTCCAGTCTGCGTGTGCGGGGCACGTCCCGTCTTCCGCAAGGGCGTCGTCCGAAAGCCCACGAAGGAGGAGATTGTAGAAAACCCGCGCAGCGCCTCGGCACGCCTGCGCTCCGCCGTGCGCACTTCGGAGCAGCTCGAAGCAGGCTTGTCGTCGCCAGGAGACTTCTCCTAGTGGCAGTGCCGCAGAGGCGGAAGCGTCACGGGACATCCGTGGGGAGGCCCGTTCAGAATCGACCGGAGGGGCGGGGCGTTTCTAAGGAAGCGACGGGACGGGTCGGACGACGCGGGGCGTGGAAGGGGCGTCGGGCGTTCGTGGTGCTGGTCGTGGTGCCGGTACTCTTGATGCTGGGGAGCGTCTACGTGCACAACGTCGCGGCCGGGCTCAAAGGGGAGACTGCCCGGCTCGAAGAAGAGAAGGCCAGGGGCGAGAGCGAGGGAGAGCGGCTCGACGTGCGCATCACGGAGCTTTCGGAGCCTCAAAGGATCCGGGCGATGGCCCAGAAGCAACTCCAGATGCGAGACCCGGGCGGCAAAGAGCTTGAAACCTACGGGAGAGATGGGGAGGACGTAGCAAATGGCGGGGGAGAGAAGGAAAAAGAGACCGGTCAATAACGCACCGGGTCATAGAAAGGCTAGAAGTGTGGCTCGTTCCTCCTCCGGTGGCACCGGGGGACGCGGGAGGCGGGAGCAGGAGGCTAAGGTCGTACCGCTTCCTCAGGGACGGGGATCGAGACGTTCCAGGCCCCCGAAACGGGGAAAGATGAAGAGAGCGGTGGGCCGCGGGAGGCTCCGGCTGGTCGTGGGAGCGGTCGTAGTTGTTTGTCTCTCTTTGGGGGCGCGGGCGGGGCAACTGAGTGTTGTTGATGATGAGCGCTACCGCACGTTCGATACCGAAGCATTCGCTGCCGAGAAGGATGAGGTAGAGAACGGCATAGGACGGGGCGCCATAGTCTCCGCCGACGGGCAGAGGTTGGCAACGAGCCTGGACGCGGTCAAGGTGGTCGCCACCCCTTACCAGGTCGAAGATCCGGAGGCAGCCGCCGAGGCTTTGGTCGAAGCTTTAGGCTCGGAGGTGGGAGATGTCGAAGAGATCGGGAAGAAGCTCACGGAGAAGAACGACGAGGGCGAGCTTGGCGGCTACAGCGTAGTGGCCAAGGGTCTCGAACCGGAGAAGGCGCGAGAGGTGCAGGATCTTGACCTGCCGGGTGTGTCGGTGGTGCCGGACGAGTTCCGCGTCTACCCGAGCGAGACCCTGGCCAGCCAGCTCACCGGGTATCTCGGGACCGACGAGGCCTTCGGCGGGGTCGAGGCCCGTTACGACGAGGTCTTGGGGAGCGGGCAAGACGTGCACCTCACCCTGGATACCGCGGTCCAACAGGAGCTCGAAGAGGCTCTGCACAAAGCCAGCAATAAGTACAATGGCAAGAACGCCCTGGGGCTCGTTATGAGGGCCGAGGACGGGGCGATCCTGGCTTTGGCCAACTCTCCCGGCTACGATAACAACGATTTCGAGGAAGCCTCCGAGGAGGCCAAGCGCGATCGGGTACTGACCGACCCCTACGAGCCGGGCTCAACGTTCAAGCCCTTCACGATGGCAGCGGCCCTCGAAGAAGGAGCTGTCACAGAGGGAGATGAGTTCGTGGTAGCGGATTCGATCCCGATCGCCGACACCGTGATCCGCGACTCGGAGCCGCACGAGACAAAGGTCTTGAACCCCGAAGGCATACTGGCGCAATCGAGCAACGTGGGCACCATCAAGGTCGCCCAGCGCTTGGGCGGCGAGCGCCTCGTCGAGCACCTAAAACGTTTCGGTTTCGGAGAGGGGACCGGGGTGGACCTTTACGGCGAGGATGCAGGCGTCGTGCCGCCCTTCGAGCAGTGGAGCGGCACCTCCATCGGCAACATCCCTATGGGCCAGGGCTTCACCGTCACCCCCTTGCAACTCGCCGCGGGCTACGCGTCTCTGGCCAACGGTGGACTAAAAGTGACGCCTTACGTGAACGAGGCTGCCCAAGGTGAGCCGGGACCCCAGGTGATAAGCCGGGAAACCTCGTCTATAGTACGCGGGATGCTCCAGAGCGTGATCGACGAAGGGACGGGCCATCTCGCCCAGATCCCCGGGTACACTGTAGCCGGCAAGACCGGTACCGCGCAGAAGGTAGACCCCAAGACCGGCTCCTACGGGAACGAGTACGTCACCTCGTTTATCGGCTTCGCTCCCGCCAAACACCCCGAGTACCTCGTCATGATAGTGGTGGACGAGCCGCAGAAGGATCTCTTCGGCGAGGTCGTCGCCGCCCCGGCTTTCCAGGACGTTATGAGCTTCACTTTGGGCTACTTCAACGTCCCTCCGGATCGCGAAAGCACGAAGGACGATCCCCCGCCGCCCGATCCAACCCCCGCTCCAGGCGCGAGAAAAGAAGACAGGATAAAACATTGAAGCCCGTCTCCTTGGAAACGGTGGCCCGGACCGTCGTCGGCTCCTTGTCGGGCGGCGACGCGGCGGCCCTCGCGACAGGCGTGGCGGTCGACTCGCGTGCCGTGCGCGGCGGGGAGCTGTTCTTCGCACTCAAAGGAAGGGTAGACGGCGCGGATTTCGCGCCCGAGGCGCACCTCCGGGGGGCGGTCGCGGCGGTAGCTGACCGCCCGCTCTCGGTGCCGACAGTAGTGGTCGAGAACCCTCTCCGCGCGCTGCAGGAGCTGGCCCGGTGGAGCTTACTCGAGATGGACTCGCCGACGGTCGTGGGTATTACGGGCACCGTGGGCAAGACCACGGCCAAGGACGCTTTAACGGCCGCCCTGAGATCGGACGGACGAAGGGTGTCTGCGACGGCGGGCAATTTCAACAACGAGATAGGGCTGCCCCTAACGGTACTCGCCGCCGACGAGAAGACGGAGGTCCTGGTTCTGGAGATGGGCGCGACTCATAAAGGCGATATCGCCCACCTGTGCCACATCGCCTCGCCCGAAGTGGGCGTCCTTACCGCCGTCTCGCCGGTCCATCTAGACTCGTTCGGAAGCCTCGAAGGCTTGGCCGCCGCGAAAGGCGAGCTGGCCCTCGCGCTCCCCGAGACCGGAGTTCTCGTCTCCCCCGTGGGCGCGCCGGAGGCCGCTACGGGGCCGGGGCGAGACCTCGCGCGGCGTATCACCTTCGGAGATGGACCCGAAGCTAACCTTTACGCTACGGATATCTCGGAGTTGGAGAGTGGGTTATCCTTCGACCTGCACATGAGAGACGGGTCAGAAAAGCATTCGGTCGAGGTCAAGACTCCCGTCTTCGGGACGCACCTGATCGAGCCGCTGCTCGCGGCGATCGGGGGTGCGTGGGCTTTGGGCCTTGGTCCAGAGGAGTGTGCCAGGGGCTTGCGAAGGTTGCGGCGGACGGGCCTCAGGGGCGAGGTGTACCGGCTACGGGACGACATAGTCGTCTACGACGACTCTTACAACGCCTCTCCGGCGGCGGTCGCGGCAGTATTGAGATACGGGGCGGAGGAGGCTTGCAGGCAAGGTAGGCGATTCGTCGCGGTTTTGGGTGGGATGTTCGAGCTCGGGGTCGCGGCGAGAGAGTACCATCGGGAGGCCGGCGCCCTGGCGGGGGAGGCTGGTGTTGCCCTGCTCGTCTGCGTGGGAGACGAGGCTCGCTGGTATGCCGAGGCCTTTCCCGGCGAGGTACTCTTCTACGAAAACGCCGAAGCGGCGGCGGAGGGGATCGAGGACGATCTGCGGGAGGGAGACTACGTAGTCGTCAAGGCGTCGAGGGGCGTAAGATTGGATCACTTGACCCGCAAGTTGAAGGAGAAGCTAGCTATTGTTTAGCGTTATCCTGGCGGCGGCGATCGCCTTCGTGGTGACCGTAACCCTTGGGGCGAAGTTTATAGTGTTTTTGAAGATCAAGCAGTTCGGGCAGTTTGTGCGGGAGGAGGGGCCACAGACGCACCTGATCAAGCAAGGCACGCCGACGATGGGCGGCATGGTGATGCTGATGGGCCTTGGATCGGCGCTCCTGGTAGTTGCTCGTCCTAACGTCGCCACCTTGACGACGCTCCTTTTGGTCTCGGCGGTGGCGGGGATCGGGCTCTACGACGACTGGCAGAAGATCTCCAAGAAGCGGAGCGATGGTTTGAGCGTCCGCTACAAATTCGTTTTGCTAACCCTGACAGTCGTCTTGGCGGACATCATGGCTCTGCGCTACGTGGGCGTGACGCAGAACGTAATCGTCCCCGGCTTCGAGAAGAACCTCGTGCTCGGACCCGGGGTCATCGGGGTCGTCCTTTTTAGCTTCCTGATGCTCCTGGTCATCGTCGGCACGACCAACGCGGTCAACCTTACGGACGGCCTGGACGGACTCGCGGCGGGTGCGGGGGGGATAGCGCTCCTGGCCTATACCGCTATCGCGTTCCTCGAACGTCAGTACGACGTGGCGATCGTCTGCGGGGCGATGGTGGGGGCCATCATCGGCTTTCTCTGGTACAATGCCCACCCGGCGCAGGTTTTCATGGGGGACACGGGAGCTTTGGCTATCGGTGGGGTCTTGGCCGCGGCCGCGATCTTGACGAAGACGGAGATGCTCTTGCCGGTGATCGGGGGACTCTTCGTTGTGGAGGGACTCTCGGTGATCGTCCAATACGCCGTCTTCAGGATAACAGGACGGCGGAAGCGGGTCTTCAAGATGGCCCCGATCCACCACCACTTCGAGCTTTCGGGCTGGCAGGAGAACAAGGTGGTTGTGAGGTTCTGGATCGTCCAGGCTGCCTTCACCGCGTTCGGCTTCGTCCTCTACTACTTCTTGCTCTACAACGACGCCATATGAAGACGCTGGTCTACGGCCTCGGCGAATCCGGCGTTGCCGCCGCCCGTGCTCTCCTCGAAAGAGGCGAAGAGGTGGTCGTTGCCGACACACATGACTCGGAACGCCTGAGGGATGTCGTCTCCGAGCTCTGCGTGGAGGGGCGGCTCGAGGCGGGACCGGAAACCTTGGCGGAGCACATCGACCGCGTCGTGGCGAGCCCCGGCATCCGGCCGAGGGACGCGGTGCTGGCTGCGGCCGAAAAGGAAGGCGTACCGATCGTCTCCGAAGTCGCCCTGGGGCTCCAGCTGTTGGGGCCCGAGATAAAGGTCGCGGCTGTGACTGGGACTAACGGCAAGACGACTGTCGTGGACATGCTGCACGGCATCCTCAAGGCATCGGGCATTCCGCACGCCGTCGCCGGCAACTCCTGGCGGGCCCTGACCGGCTGCCTGGAGGAGGTCCTAAAGAGCGGCTTGCTCATCCTGGAGGTCTCCTCTTTCCAGCTGCACTACCTTCGGGAGCCCAGCTTCGAGGTCGCGGCACTCTTGAACACGCGACCTGACCATCTCAACTGGCACGTCTCATTCGAGGAGTAC
This sequence comes from Actinomycetota bacterium, assembly GCA_030867425.1. Lineage (GTDB taxonomy): Bacteria > Actinomycetota > Rubrobacteria > Rubrobacterales > Rubrobacteraceae > Rubrobacter_F. Next base: position 7,768 of record JALZFJ010000293.1, read on the forward strand.
ATCGACGACAAGCTGCGCATCTTCGACGGACAGGGGCCTAGAGATCTCGCGCTGGTCAGCGCCGCCGACCCTGTGGGCCGCTGCAACGCTGGAGGGCTCGTCGCGGAGACGATCGTCGTCGGGGAGGGCGAAACGCTGGTCGAAGGTGGACGCCTCTTGCTGAAGGGCCGTGTCTTGGGGGAGGTAGGAGAGCTGGCATTCACGGGACCGCACAACCACGAGAACGCGCTCTTCGCGGCGGCGGCCGCAGAGGGCCTCGGCGCGTCTGTGAAGGGTATCCGGGAGGGGTTGCTCCGCTATCGGGTAAAGCCGCACAGGATGCAGGTAGTCACCGTGCGAGGCGGCGTAACCTACGTGGACGACTCTAAGGCGACCAATCCAGCAGCGGTCGCAGCGGCGCTTTCGAGCTTCGAGGAGCCGGTAGTCCTGATCCTCGGCGGCTCGGAGAAAGAGACGGACTTCGCCGAGGTGTTGCCGCTCCTTTCGCGCTGCCGATACGTAGTGTGCCAGGGCGAGGCGGGGCCCAGGATCTCGAAGTTCTTGAAGGATAGAGGGACAGAGGTTCGTCTGGTCCCGGATCTGGCCTCGGCGGTAGCCGAGGCGCGAGAGATCTCCCGCCCCGGGGATGTGGTGCTCCTCTCACCGGGATGTGCGAGCTTCGACCAGTTCGCCGGGTACGCAGAGAGGGGAGCAGCCTTCGCCGAGCTTGCTATAACAGAGGACGTCACCGACCGGCTGACCCGGAGGGCCGTTGGCCGGTGACGGCGCTCCGGACGAACCTCTTCGCGGTGGCTTTGGCGCTATCCTTGCTCGGGAACGTCATGATCTACTCGGCGACCTCCAAAGAGTACGGGATGCACTACCTGCTCGTGCGCTTCGCGCACTTGGGGCTCGGGGTGGTGGCGTTCCTCGTGGCGAAGCAGGTGCGCTATACCGCGTGGCGCAAGATTGCGCCGAGTTTGTACCTCGTCGTGCTCGTGAGCCTCGTCCTGGTACTGATCCCCAGCGCGGGGATCGAGGTGGGCGGGGCGCGGAGGTGGTTCGACCTGGGCCCTGTGAGCCTGCAGCCAGCGGAATTCGCGAAGCTGGCGGCGATCCTCTTGCTCTCCTGCGCGGTGGCCAGGTTGCGTCTGGGGTCGCCCATACCCTTGTGGTCGACCCTGGCCGTGGGATTGCTTTTCGTGCTCGTGCTCATCGAGCCAGACTTCGGCACCTCGGTCGTGATCGCTGCGGGCGCGGCCGGGGTCTTGTGGGCATCGGAACTCAGGACCAGGGATCTCCTTCTCTACGGCGGGGCGGCTCTCGCGATGCTGTGTGGGGCGATGATCCTCGAGCCTTACCGGCGCGATCGCTTCTTGACCTTTTTGGACCCCTGGAGCGTCTCGGAGGGTTCCGGGTACCAGATCGTGCAGTCCATGGTTGCCATCAGGGCGGGCAGCATCTTCGGCGCCGGGGCCGGGGCAGGCGAAGGTGGCGTCTCCATCCCCGAGGTACAGACCGACATGGTCTTCGCCCTCATCGGCGAAGAGCTGGGATTTTTAGGGATGGTAGTCGTGATCGGGGCCTTCGGTTTTCTCGCGCTCGCGGGGTACAAGATCGCCTTGAGCGCCCCTTCGGTGATGGCCCGATGCCTCGCGGCGGGGCTCGCTACGATGTTCGCCGTCCAGACGACCTTCAACATCGGGGCGGCCATGAGCGTCGTGCCCCTGGCCGGGATGACGCTCCCATTCGTCAGCTACGGTGGCTCAAGCGTGCTGGTCTGCTTCGCCGCCATAGGGATTCTCTACCGCATATCGGAGGACGGTGAGAAGGTAAGTGAGGCCAGACCTCGCAAAAAAACCTCGACAAAGGGTGACGCAAGGTCGCCCGCGCGTCTTGATCGCCGGCGGCGGGACGGGGGGACACGCGATCCCCGCGCTCTGCGTGGCGGATAGCCTGCACGATAAGGGAGCCACCGTCGAGTTCGTAGGCTCGACCGCAGGCATAGAGGCCGACCTCGTCCCCCGTGCTGGCTACGAGCTGCACGCCCTGCCTCTGGTGGGGCTCTCGGGCAGGTCCGTCGCCCACGCCCGCGCCGGCCTCCTCTTCCTCAAGGCCTTGTCACGCTGCCGCGCCGTACTCAAGGAGTACCGCCCCGGCGCGGTCTTAGGGGTAGGCGGTTACGCGAGCGCTCCGGCCGTTCTTGCGGCGAACTCCCTCAAGATCCCAACTTTCCTCCACGAACAGAACTCCGTCCCCGGCAGGGCTAACCGCCTGGCGAGCCGGTTCACGCGGGAGATCTTCGTAACTTTCCCCACAGCCGCTAGGTGTTTGCGTGATGCGGTACTCGTCGGGATGCCCACGCGCGAAGAGTTCTTTGGGGTGTCGAGAAGGGAGGCCTTGGAGAGGCTCGGGTTAGAGCCGCCGGTTGTCTTGATCTTCGGCGGGAGCGGCGGCGCCTTGAAGCTGAACCTCGCGGCTGCCGAGGCTTTTAGGGGCGAAACCCCTTACACAGTCTTCCACGTCTCTGGCAGGAGGGACTTCGACCGCCTCTCGACCGACAACCCCCGACACAGGATCGTCCCCTACGAGGATGAGCTCTGGCATCCTTTGGCGGCGTCCGACGTCGGGGTGATGCGGGCGGGCGCCGGCTCTCTGTTTGACACAGCGGCGACAGGGAGGGCGGCAATCGTCATCCCCTACCCCTACGCCACCAGCGATCACCAGCTCTACAACGCCCAGTACTTCTCCGAAAGGGGCGCGGCCGAGATTATACGCGACGAGGAAGTAACCGCCGATGCTCTGCGCGCCCGCGTCGAAGCCTTGCTTGAAGACGAGGCGCGCCGGGAGAAGCTCGCGGAGAACATGCGTGCCTTAGCCACACCCGAGGCTGCCAGCGAGGTGGCCGGGCGGCTCCTCGCGGCGGCGAGCGAGAAAAGGAGAAAAGTGTGAAGGTGCACATGATCGGCATCGGCGGAGCTGGGATGAGCGGCATCGCCGAGGTGCTGCACCGGAGCGGACACAGGGTCACCGGCTCGGATCTCAAGGAGTCGCCGTACACCCGGAGGCTCGAAAGCATGGGCATAATGGTGCACGTCGGGCATGCCGCTCACCAGGTGGGTGATGCCCAAGAAGTGGTAATCTCTACTGCTATCCCCTCGACGAACCCCGAGCTTCTCGAAGCCCGGCGGCGTTCGATCCCCATCCTCCCCCGGGCCGCAACCCTCGCTCGCCTCCTTGAGGACGGCCGCAGCATCGCCGTCGCCGGCACCCACGGCAAGACCACAACTACGAGCATGACGACCCACGTTCTGAAGTCTTTGGGTGAGGATCCCACAGCTCTCATCGGCGGCGAGCTAAACGACATCGGAAGCAACGTCGTTTCCGGAAGCTCTGACCTCTTCGTCGTCGAGGCCGACGAGTCGGACCGCTCTCTCCTCTACCTCAAGCCCCAGGGCGCCGTCGTCACCAACGTTGAGTTCGACCACCCGGACTTCTACGACTCTTTGGACGACGTCCTCTCGACCTTCGGGAAATTCGTCGGAGCCCTGCCCGCCGACGGTCACCTCGTCGTCTGTGCTGACGATCCGAACTGCCTGCGTCTCGCGGCCCTGGTACCCTGCCCGGTCACGACCTACGGCTTGTCGGCGGGGGATTTGCGCGCGGAGATACTCTCCCCCAACTCCTACACCCTCGTCGAGGGCGGTGAAGAGCGGGGCACGGTCGAGCTCGGGGTCTACGGGCGGCACAACGCTCTGAACTCCTTGGCCGCAGCGGGCATTGCCCGCTGGCTTGGCCACGACGCCTATGAAGCTGCCACGAGCCTCGAAAGCTTCTCCGGGGTCCGACGGCGGTTTCAACTGAAGGGGGAGCGCTTTGGAGTACGGATAATGGACGACTATGCTCACCACCCGACGGAACTCTCGGCGACCTTGGAGGTGGCGCGGGCAACCCGTCCGGAGAAAGGCCGAGTGGTAGCGGTCTTCCAACCGCACCGCTACACGCGCACCCGCACCCTCTACCGCGAGTTCGGCGAGGCCCTTACCCTGGCGGACGTTGTCTTCGTCACCGACGTCTACGGCGCGGGTGAGATGCCTCAGCCCGGGGTGAGCGGCAAGCTCGTAGTAGATGCCGTCTGCGAGAGCCTGCGGCGCCCCCCCGACGTCTACTACGTCCCCGATCAATACGACATACCAGGCGTACTCCGCGCCATCGCCGAGCCTAAGGATACTGTCCTGACGCTGGGCGCTGGCGACATTTCGCGTGTGGGCGACGAGCTGCTGGGCTGAGGTGGCGGCTTCGGGTCTGACGGAACTCGTCACGCAAAAACTCCTCCGGCCTATCGCGATCTCGGCCGTCGTGGCCGTCCTCACCGCCTTCGTCGTCCTGATCGTCTCCTACCTCCTCTTCCCCGTGACCGGCGTAGAGGTCCAAAATGCCCGCATGTTCCCGGAGTCGGAGGCCTGGGAGGCCGTCCCGAGCTATGCCAGCCTCCTCACCCTCAACGAGGAGGCGCTCGAGCGACGGATAGAGACTAATCCTTGGGTTAAAGGTGCAGAGGTGAGCAAAGATTGGGATTCAGGTATAGTTACGGTTGAGGTTGAAGAGCGTAGCGTCGCGCTTAATGGAGAGCTGGGCGAGCGTCGGGTGGTGTTGGCGTCGGACGGGACGGAGCTTCCGTCTTTGGGAGGAGCCGAACTCGAGCGCATCGGGCTCGACGAGGCCCGGCTGAAAGAGATCTTGGGGGTCGTTGAGGTGTTGGAGGGTAACGGGGTCGGGCTAGATTCGGTCGATGGGGTTGGCGCTGGCGGCATCATGACCACCGTCGAGGGGCGCCGCGTTCTCTTTGCCGGAGAGGCGGGGAGCCCTCAGGTACGGACCCTCAAAGGCCTCATGGAAGAGTATCCTGAGGCGCTCTACTTCGATCTCCGCTCGCCGGGGCGGGTGGTGGTAGGCACGGGGAATGAGAAGCGAGCCGAGGGCTCGGGCGGGTAGCGAGGGGTACCCTTTGGCGTCCAAGCTGGTCTACGGGATAGACGTCGGAACGACGAAGATAGTGGCGATCGCCGGCCGGGTAGACGACCGGCGCGGGTGGTCGGAGGTCTTGAGCGTAGGGGAGGTGCCGAGCCACGGCTTGAGGCGCGGCATGGTCGTGGACCGGGAAGCGGCGACGGAGTCGGTGGTCGCGGCGATCGAGGACTGCGGGGAGCCGTTGCGCGGCGGGCCGGTGGCCGTCGGCATCGCCGGTGGTCACATCAGTTCGCTCAACACTGAGGTCACGCTCCTGAACCGGAGCCGCAACCGCACGGTCACCAAGCGGTTCATGAAGAGACTTGAGGCCGAGACCCGTCAGGAGGTCGGGCTTGAGGAAGGCGAGAAGGTGATCCAGGTCGTCCCCCGATCTTTCGTCCTCGACGGGACCGAGGGGGTCAAGCAGCCACTCGGCCTGGCAGCCAGGAGTGTGACGATGCGGGCGCACGTCGTGGCCGGCTCTGTCTCGAGCATCCAAAATCTCCTCGGGGCGGTTGAGGACTGCGGCGTCAAGGTCTCGCGCGTGGTCCTGGAGCCTTTAGCATCGAGCGAGGCGTGCCTCCTCGACGAGGACCGGAGCCTGGGGGTAGCCCTCCTGGACATGGGCGGCGGCACGACGGACATCGCGACCTTTATGCGCGGCTCTTTAACCCATACCGCCGTGATCCCCATCGGCGGTGAAAGCTTCTCCTCCGACGTCGCCTACGGCCTCAAGGTCCCCTTTGAGACTGCCGAGGAGCTCAAGAAGAGGCACGGGACCGTTGTCAGCGGCGCGGTGGACGACGTGGCCGCCGTCAAGCTGGGCGACAAGTACTACAACGCCCGCTTTATAAGCGAAATCCTTGAGTACCGTGCCTACGAGGTGCTCGAGTACGCCCGTGACTCTTTGGAGAACGCCCGGCTCCGTAACCTCCTGCCCGGGGGTGTCGTCTTGACCGGCGGCGGTTCGCTTCTAGAGGGTATTGAGCAGCTCGCGGAGAAGATACTAGACACCCGCGTTCGTGTGGTGGCCCCCCGTCGTATTAAGGGCGATTCTGAACCTGTACGAAAGCCTCAGTATTCAACTGCTGTAGGTCTGCTATACTTCGCCGCGAAAAACGATGACCTTAGACCGAAGAGTAAAGGTGCAAGGACGACCAGTTTTGATAGCATACTGACCGCGGTCAAGGAATGGTTTGGTTTTGGGCTCTTGGAGGGGGATCCGGGAGGAACCTCGACGGGCAAACCGGGAGCGGGTGAGAGAAGCTAGGCGACGAAGGGTTAAAGGTTATTTATGTTGGACTCGGGCACAAGCTATCTGGCGGTAATCAAGGTTGTCGGCATCGGCGGCGGGGGAACCAATGCCGTGAACCGCATGATCAACTCCGGGTTGTCGGGGGTCGAGTTCATCGCGGTCAACACGGACGCCCAGGCTCTCCAGATGACCGACGCGGACATGAAGATCCACATCGGCGAGAAGATCACCCGCGGCTTGGGGGCCGGGGCGGACCCGAAGCTTGGCATGGAAGCCGCCGAGGAGAGCAAGGCGGAGATCGAGGAGGCCTTGAGGGGCGCGGATATGGTCTTCATTACCGCGGGCAAGGGCGGCGGCACGGGCACGGGGGCGGCTCCGGTGGTGGCAAAGATCGCCAGGGAGGCCGGTGCACTTACGGTCGGGGTCGTGACCAGGCCGTTCGCGTTCGAGGGGCGGCGACGCTCGTCGTACGCCGAAGAAGGGATCAAGCGCATCAAGGAAAACGTCGACTCCCTAATCATCATCCCGAACGACAGGCTCCTGCAGGTAGCGGACAAGCGCACCAGCATGATGGAGGCCTTCAAGATGGCTGACGACGTGCTGCGCGCGGGCGTGCAGGGCATCACGGACCTCATCACGGTGCCTGGGCTCATAAATCTGGACTTCGCGGACGTGCGCACGATCATGCAGGGCTCGGGCTCAGCCTTGATGGGCATCGGAGAGTCGAGCAGCGAGAATCGGGCGTCGGAGGCGGCGAGGCAGGCGATCTCGAGCCCGCTGCTGGAGGCGAGCATCGAGGGGGCGACGGGGATCATCTTGAACATAACTGGCGGCGACGACTTAGGGCTCTTTGAGGTCAACGAGGCAGCCGAGATCGTGCACAACGCCGCCCACCAGGACGCGAACCTGATCTTCGGGGCCGTCGTGGACGAGACGTACGGCGAGCGCGTGGCCGTGACCGTGATAGCCACCGGCTTTGACCAACGTCTCGCCACGAGGCGCCGGGAGGAGCAGACGAGCCCCGAGCCGCGCGAGGAGCCGGCGGAGACGGAGGGCGACGTCCTGGATATCCCGGCCTTCCTCCGGCGCCGTTAGGGCAGGGGCCAGCCCGGCTTCTCTTTGCAGATCGTACCCTGGAAGGAGCATGCTCTCCCCGAGACCGGGGGCGCCGTCTACGTCGCGCCGGACCCGGATCCCGGGGCCGCCCGGGTGTGGTTCTTCACCCGCAACGGCGGCGTCTCCGACCCGCCCTACGATAGCCTCAACGTCTCTACGCTCGTCGGTGACGATTCGGACGCCGTCGCCGAGAATCTATCGCACATAAGGAATGTGATGGATGGACGGCCCTCGGCCTGGGTGCGGCAGGTGGCGGGCGACGGTATCGTGACGGTCGAGGAACCCGGCTTCGCGGGCGAGGCCGACGCCCTCGTCACCGGAAGGGAAGGGTTCGCGCTCGCCGTCGCGGTCGCCGACTGCGTGCCGGTGGCACTCGTTGGTGAGGGGGCGGTGGGCATGGTGCATTCGGGCTGGCGTGGCACCCTGGCGGGCATCGTCGGCAAGGCCGCGCGCGTCGTGAGCCCGCGGGGGCGGGCTTACGTGGGGCCGTGCATCCGGGGGTGTTGCTACGAGGTCTCGGAGGAGCTGGCCGGGAGGTTCGCCGAGAGGTTCGGTCCGAGGGTTGTTTCGGGTAGGTACCTGTCTCTGCCGGACGCCATCCGCGTGGACCTTGAGGAGGCCGGGGATTACGAGGTGCATGATCTGGGCCTATGCACGGGGTGTCGGCCGGATCTTTTCTATTCGCACCGCAAACAGGGCCCGAAGACCGGACGCGCTTTGGCGGCCGTTGCGTTGCGATGAGCGGCGGTGTGAAGACGGAGGAGCTCGTTCGGGACCGGCTGCGGGTCGTGCGGGAGCGCGTCGCCGAGGCCTTGAGCAAGAGCGGGCGGAACTTGGACGAGGCGAGGATACTCGTCGCCAGCAAGTACTATACGATAGAGCAGGTGGTCGCGCTCGCCGACGCTGGCGTCGGGCTTTTGGGAGAGAACAGGGCAGAGGACCTGCTGAAGAAACAGGAGATCTTCGGCGATAAGTTTGAGTGGCACTTCATCGGTCACCTTCAACGCCGCAAGGTCAGAGAGGTTGCTGACCGAGTGACGCTCGTTCATTCTGTGGACTCGACGAGGCTCGTCGAGGAGCTCGCGAAGAGGGCGCCCGAGAAGGGGATCGAGATCCTCATCCAGGTCAACGTTAGTGGAGAGGAATCCAAGTACGGGGTCGGGGAGGGCGAGGTCGAGCCCTTGCTCCAGGCGGCGGCGCTAACCGAGGGGAAGGTACGCGCCCGCGGGCTCATGGCGCTCGCACCGTTGGTTGCGGAGCCGGAAGATGTGCGCTATGTTTTCGCAAAGTTGCGGACAATCCGTGATAGGCTACAAAGTAATTGGAGACCCCACTTCGACCTTTCGGAGCTCTCGATGGGCATGAGCAACGATTATTGGGTGGCAGTCGAGGAAGGGGCCACTATCGTCAGGATCGGACGGGCCTTTTTGAGGGAGGAGGCCCGTTCGTGAGGAGGATGGATGGGAGTTAGAGATCGTCTAGAGCGTATGGCGGCCTGGTTCGGCTTCGGCGTCGAAGAGGATGAGTACTACGAGGAGGAAGACGAGAGGCGCCCTTATGCGAAGGACCGTTACGCGGGCGAAGACGCCGAGCCGGGCCCAACGGTCAGGCGCCTCAACAGATCAGAGCGCTCCTCTGCCTTCGGCACCTCTTTGGGTGACCTCTTCGGCAGCGAGGATGCCAGTGGACGGGACCGCTCTTACGGTGCCCAAGAGGGATCTGCGCGCCTTCGGGCCGTCCCCGACCAGCAGGTGCCCCCGGCGAGGGTTAGCGTGATCAACCCGGCGAGCTTCAACGACGCCCAGGCTCTTGCCGACCGCTTCAAGCGCCAACAGCCCGTTATCCTGAACCTCCAACAAGCCGACGCGGAGCTTAGCCGCAGGATGGTTGACTTCTGCTCTGGTCTGACCTACGCCTTGGACGGTAACATACAGACGGTGGCGAACAGAGTCTTTCTCTTGACGCCGCGCAACGTCGAGGTCTCCGCCGAGGAACGCAAGCGGCTCGCCGAACGTGCGTTCTTCAACCAACTCTAGACCCTTGGAACGGCTCGGCATAATAGGGGCGGGCATGATCGGGGGCTCGCTTGCCTCCAAGCTCTCCGCCTCCGAAAACTTCGACCTCGTGGTCAGCGATGTACACGAAGAGCAGCTAAAGCCTCTGGCTGAGAACAACGGTGTGCGCACGACCCCGTCGAACAAGGAGGCCGCCGAAGGGAGCGACCTCCTCATAGTCGCGGTCAAGCCTTGGGACGTGGGGACCGTACTAGAAGAGGTCGCTCCAGCCGTGAATGAGGCGGATAAGGCCGTCGTAAGCGTGGCGGCGGGCGTCCCGATCTCGGCGATCTCCAGCCGACTGCGCGAGGGCGCCGCCGTGCTGCGGGTGATGCCGAATGTGTGCGCAGCGGTGGGCCTAGGTTCCGCGGTCGTCGCGACGAACGAATCGGGCAAAGCCTACCTGCGGACGGTCATGGATATCTTTCGGCACGTCGGCGACGTGATGGAGCTCCCGGAGCGGCTCTTCGACGCCGCGACAGCGATCCATGGGTCCGGGCCGGCCTACGTGGCGCTCTTCGCGGACGCCCTGATACAGGCCGGAGTTCGGGAGGGTATTCCGCGGGACGTGGCGAGGAGGCTCGTCAGCGGGACTATAGGGGGGACGGCTGTCCTGCTCAAAGAGAGGGCGGCGCACCAGATCCGGGACGAGGTCATGACCCCCGGGGGTACTACGGCGGCAGCGTTCGTGGCGATGGAGAAGGCGGGCTTCGTGGGGGCTATCTACGATGGGGTGGAGGCCGCGACCGAGCAGGCCCGGAGGTTGACCAAGTGATCTCGTTCGCCCTTCTTCTGCAGGCGTTCGGGTTTAGCGTGGCCTTGCTGCTCGTAACCACGGTGAACTACGCGTTCTACATACTGCTCGGGTTCATCATTGCCTGGATCCTGTTCAGCTGGTTCCCCGGCTACCCTTCGAGCCGGTTTTTTCAGGTAATCTACGACGCTGTGGGTGCCGTGGTCAACCCGATCATGATGCCCATAAGGAGCCGCGTCCCACCTTTGAGGCTTGGAGGATTCGCGTTGGACCTCTCGCCCATCATAGTCATCTTCGGCCTCTACATAGGGCGCAGCCTCCTGACGATAATCATTCAGCAATTCATACGACCTGTTACGGGGTGATTTGATGGCTATACGACCGGGAGACGTCAGGCGCAAGGAGTTCAAGAGCACGCTCCGGGGCTACGACGCGAACCAGGTGGACGACTTTTTGGACGAGTTGGCGGACGAGTTCGAGCGCACCTTCGCCGAGAACCAGCGATTGTCAGATGAGGTAAAGAACCTCAAGGAGCGCCTCGAGCAGTTCGAGGAGCTGGAGACCTCGATCCGGGAGGCCCTCGTGCACGCCCAGCAGGTCTCGCGAGATGTCAGGCACAACGCCACCAAGGAGGCGGAGCTGATCGTACGCGAAGCGAACGAGCAGTCGCACAGGATCCTGGCCGACTCCTCGGCCCGCGTCGAGCGGGTGCAGGAGTCCTACGAGGTTTTGCGCAAGGCGAAGCAGGACTTCGCCAACGACTTCCGCTACCTCCTGAAGAGCTATATGGAGGTGATGGACAATGCCGACGTCGCTACTGCCAAGGAGATAGAGGCTTCTCTGCGCGATCGCCTCGACCTCGAGTCTGTAGCCGCCGCCCGTGAAGCCGCCGAGACCCGGAGTCGGGAAGGCGAACGGGAAGGGCCCACGGCGCGGAGCGACGAGGATACTCAAGCCAGCGATACGCAGACTGGCGACACGGAGGGTGGCGGAGCCGCCGAACAGGTAGAGGTCGCCACTACCCCGGCCGGTGGGGCGGCCGGTCCGGATGTGGCCGAGCACGGCCCTGAGCCGGAGGTCGAGGAGCCGGAGGAGGATCCCTCAACCGTCCAGAGCCCGGCTGCCCAGGAGAGCGCCTCCGAAGAGGTGACCGTTACGCAGGGTCCCGATGCCGCCGACGAGGTGGATCGGGAGGAGTCCATGCCAACCGGAGGGAGCCGCGCCTACGACGAGTTCTTCGAAGGTGATAGAGAGCGTGCCGGGGAGAACGCAGAAGAGGGCAAACGCTTCCGGGCTAGCCGGTTCTTGCGCCGGCGTGGCTGAGGACTTCGTCGGCTCCACCGCGGGCGGGGTCTATCTGAAGCTCCGGGTCTCCCCCGGGGCGAAGAGCACCGCGCTCAAGGGACTGTACGGAGAGGGC
>JALZFJ010000296.1 GCA_030867425.1 Actinomycetota bacterium
GGAGGTATTAGGGTCGTCGGCGAGGTGGTCGGCGAACTCGTCTATGAGCACCGAAATCTCCATGAGCCTTATTCTACCCGCAAGAAAGTCGTTGGTCCTGTCCTCGCCGACGAGCTGACCGACGGCCCAGGATGCCGATCTATGCTTAACGAACTTTTCAGCTACCGCTTGTCCGGAAAGCAACATATGGGTCACCTACCCCGTAGACGGCAAGACCACCATCTCACTGCAGACCTTCACCCCTATCCCCACCTTCGAGAACCGTCTCGTGGTCCGGGGTGAGCTGGGTTCGTAGCTATCGGCTATGAGCAAGAGCGGTGGAATCTGAGTTCAGACGCGCAATTCGCCTGCAAGGTAGCCTAACCCGTCAAAGAAACCTAAGAGTGTGCGCTGCCAGGACACAGCGAGAAAAAAGCTGACACCCGACGCCTAATTGCGAAGCTGGTAACGCTCGACGGTATCGTGCGCGGCGTTGATCTGTGCGGTCAACTTCTCGGCGCGCTCTCTCTGTTCGGGCTCCGCGAAACGGTCCGGGTGGTAGCGCTTGACGAGCTCGCGACGTTTTCTGCGGACCTCTTCTAAAGTGCTGCCGGTGACCAACCCCAGCCTGTGGTAAGCGGCGAGCACATCGGGAGGATACTTCTTCGGCGTGTAGCGCGGCGAGGTGGTCCGCCGCGAGTCCGAAGCGTGGCCCGTGGTGGTCCGCTCCCCGTAAGCCCCCGCTTCGGAGGCGCGCTCTTCGGAGGCCCTGCGCCACTCCTGGGCCGCGCCCCGCCAGGCGGCCTCGAAGGCGTCTCTAAGCGTCTCGCTGCGCTCGCGACCGGAGCGGATGGTCTCTTTGAGGCGCTCGTCGTTTACGTTCGAGACGAAGCCGCGGGCGAGACGGCCCAGGCGGCGGCCCAGGCTCACCGTTCGTCGGACGGGCCGTTGGGGTTGCGGTACGTGGGATTCTCGGAGGTAGTGTCAGCGGACCTGCGAGTATCGAAGGGTGGGTCGGGGCGTCGCATCACCTGCGTCTCGTCCGCGTCGAAGGAGTCCATGACCCGCGTCTCGTCCCCTACTTTCTCTTCTTCCACCTCTGGGAAGCCGAAGAAAGCGCGCACCCGTTCTATGTTCTCCTGGCTCTTGAACATACGGGAGATCAGCCCTTCCTCCTCGGCGATGCCGACCTGGCAGGTCTCCCGGGCCTTCCTGATCTCCTCCTCCAGAGAGCGCACGACCTCGTCGGTCTTCTCCCGAAGCTCCTTTTGCCGGTTCTGGGCGAGCTCTATCTCGGAGCTGAACTTCGCCTTCCGCGCCCTGGTGGACCTTTCGAGGTCCTCGACATTGATGCCGGCGGCCTTGAGTGTCCCGCGCACGATGCGTACCGCGCTATCCTGCGGGACCTCCGGCGGCAAATCGTCGATGATCTCGGCCGCCCGTTCGACGGTGAAGCCTGGCAGTGTCTGCTCCTCTTCGGTCTCACTGCCACCCCTCCTCCTGGGCTTACTCGTCCCTATCTCCTCGGCCGAGTAGACCCTGGTCTCGTCCTCGTCCGCGCCTCCCCCGAGTATCCTCGAGAAAAAGTTCCTCTCGCTCATCGCACCAGCATCCTTTCGGGTAGGGACTTCGCGAGCTCGTCGGACGACCCGCCGGGCAGGTGGTCCACGCTCCGCTTTACTTCGTCGAGGCTTCGCCGGAAGTAGGCCACACGCCGCTTGAGCCCCACGAGCCTCGACTCCGGAGGGAGCGCCGTGGAGCTCGCGTCGAGGGCGAGAAGCTCGCCGCGCAGGTTGCCCAGGAGGCTCTCGATGCCCTCAAGCTGGGCGTTGATCATACCTATTGCCCCCGGTATCTCGTCGTGGGCGGCGAGCTCCCCCCGGCGCCCTTCGAGCGCTGCCTCGAACGAGGCCTTCAGAGCCGAGCCTTCTTCGAGCCCCGCAAGCTCGTGTCCGAGGTCCCGGATGCGCCCCACGATAGCCCGCCGGTCCACGCTCTCCAGATGATGCCTCAAAGCCGAGCGGCGACGCGCCAGGTTCGCCGCCACCTCAAGCTCGTCCACCACGGTATGGAGGTCCTCCAAAAGTAGCGGCCCGTACTCCTCGGGCAGGAGCTCCCAGCTCTCCAGTAGCCCCTCCTGGAGCCCCGCGAGACGCTTCATCTGTGGGGCGGCGATACCGTCCGTCCGCGCTACCCGCATCAGTTCTGTAGCGTTCGCCCGTGCCCGGCGCCAGAGCTCCCTGCGAGCGTTTCTCCGCCGATCTAGCAGCCGCCGTCCCGTAACGGCCGCCCCGATCCCGAATAGCACGGCGAGGGGTAACGCGTCGGTAAAGGCAGCCGTTCCCACTGCGAGACCAGCCATAGAGCCAAAGGGTGCCAGTCGGACCAGGTATCGGGACAACCCTCTTTGCCTCTTCCTCACCACGGCGCCTACACCTCCCCGCGGTCGCTACCGCCGGGGCTGCCGGGCTCCGCCGGCTCGCCTGGAGGGACTCTGGGCGAATCGGCATCTTCGCCGGCCTCGAGTGAGGCGGCGGGACGGATTCCCATCTGGACCTCCATCATCTCGAGCTCGCGCTCTGCGTCCAGGCGTTTGAGATCTACCTCGGCAGCGGCGATCTGGCGCTCCGTCTCGCTCGTGCCGAGCTCGCCGACGGCCTGGGCCTCGAAAGAGGACTGCCTTATGGCCTGCCGCGCCTTCTCCAGGTCGCGCGAGGAATCGGATAAGGAGATGTTGGAGCGCGCCTCGTTAGCCGCACGCAAGGCCTTGGAGCGCTGGTGCTCCTCCATCAGGGCCGCCCGCTCACGTACGAGGTCGTTGTAGCGCCGTTCCTGCTCCCGGAACGCCTTCTCCATCTCCTCGGAGTTGCTCCTGGCCTCCACGAGGCGACCCTCGATCTCCTGCAGGCTCGCCTGCGCCTCCTGCTTCTGCTGGACGACCTGGAGGGCCGCCTCCCGTTGCCCCCGCGTCGCGAGCTCCCGCGCCTGCCTCTCTTTAACGGTGATGGCCTTCTGCTTCTCTGCGGCGTCGCTCGTCAGCATCTTTTCGTACGCCATCGTCCGCGCCGCAGCCACCTGGAGCTTCTTCAGGTTATCTAGCTCGTCCTGGACAGCGTTCTCGAGGAGAAGCTCCGGGTTGCGCTGCTCGATCCCTGTCAGGAACCGACCGAAAAAGCCGCGGATTGCCCTCGTGAACCTTCCCATCTCTAGACGCTACCCCCACCAGGTCGAGACCTCATCTTTTCGTCGAAGATTATATACCACCGACAGAGCCGGCCTAAGCGAGCGTCCGGCCCTTCGACTCATCCTACGTCGAACGTTAGCTAGGGGTTTCGGGGGCGCCCTTAGCGAGCGGCCCGGTAAGAGGACTCGGCGCCCGCGCCGCGACCGGCGAGGACGATCGCGCTGGGACTCTCGATCTCGAAGGCCGCCTCCAAAGCTCTACCCGCGGCGACCAGGAGATCGTTCGCCGAGCGAGCGTCGCGCGGGTAGATCGCCGCCCCCGCCCGCGTCTCTTCTGCCCCCAAAGAGCTCGCCGCCGCCAGAGCACGCCTCGCGGCGCTCTCAACCATACGGTCGTCCACCCCGCTCAAGACCACCCCGAAGACTGTGCCCTCGCCGAGCAAGATAGGCTCCCCGATCCTGGCCTGCACCCGCTCCATGAGGAGATCCACGTCCTCGACCCGGCGACCCGGGTCAACGAGGACTACCCCGACCTGCACCCCCCGCCGCGCCTCGAGCTCGGCCGAGACCCTTTCGAGTAGCACCGAACCGTCTTCGTCAAGGGCATAACCTTCCTCGCCGCCCGCGACGCTCCTACCCACCGCGATCGCGAAGACGCCAGTGAGCGCGAAGACCGCGAGCCTGAAAAAGACCAGGGTCGGTCCTTCCGCACTCCCGACGCTCCCCAAAGCGTCCGGGAGCATCGCCAGAGAGTAGCTCAAGAGCGCGGCGCCCTGCGCCAAAAGACCCATACGCCGCGACCCGTGCAGCACCGAAGCAAGGATGAGCGGGAAGAAGAGCACGTACAGTTCGCTCGAGACGCCGCCGGTAAAGAACGCCGCCGCCGCCAAAAAGACCGCGTAGACGACGTAGAAAAGCATGCAGAACCCCTCGCCGAAAGTGCTAGCGGGGAGCAAGAGGAGCGCCACGGCCACCGTTACGATAACAGAGACTATCAGGTAGAGCAGCACGTAGGAGACGCCTGGTCTGTACGATCCGCTGTGCACGAGCAGGAGCGATATGACTATAAGCCCGAGGTAGAGGAGCGAGAGCCCCTTCAAGACCCGGGCGTTTCTTCCCTGGCTGGTTCTAACATTCACGTGCGGCTATCATACGTACCCAAGAAGGCTCTCGCCACCGGAGGAGTACCGTTCGTGGAGAACCCGTTAGGACAGAATCCGTTCAGAGACGAAGACGCCGAGATAGAAGTCGCAGGAGACCGGAGGGACGAAAACCCGTACACCGTCATGGAGGGTTACGAGCTTCGAGACGCCTCGGGCACGAAGGTCAGCGAGATCGAGGAGACCGTCTACGATGCAGTGAGCGGCGTCCTGAAGTACGTGATAGCGGAAGGGCACACAATCCCGGCCGACGGGATCGAGGTCGACGCCGAGAACGGGCGCGTCCGGGTGCCGTACGAGAGGGAAGCCATAGAGTCCGCGCCCGCCCCTCAAGACCCCTCTGGAGAGTTCGACCAGGCGCTGCGCGGGCACTACGAGAACCATGAGGAGCACGGCTAAAAGGCCGCGAACTGCCTGCACGAAACCGTCGTCGCGGGCCTTACATCCAAATATCTGTAGCCAAGGTTGCGTCCGGGGAGCAATGCAGGCAGACTGTCCTTCCAACGTTTTAAGGAGGGAGATTGAGCATTTTCAGGCGCCGTCGGAGCAGGGACCCTTACGCCGAGAGCTTCCGCGAGCTGCACGCTTTAGGCATAGGACGGGTCAAGCGGTGGACGATGCGCCTCCTCTTCCTCGCCGCTCTTTACGGGCTATACCTGCTTGTGGTCTGGTTGATCTTCCCGTGGGGAGAGATCACGAACACGCCGCAGGGACCGGCACAGGTACCGGAATTCTCCATAGGGGCGGCGAACAGCTTCATACCGAGCCTGCTGGTGGCTTTGATCGGGCCCATGTTCTACGCGGGGTTCATCATCTTCATAGTCGTCTTCCAGTTCGTGGCGATCTTCTGGTTCCTCTCGCGGGGGAGAACGTACGTTATCTACCCGGGCGAATACGACGTCAGCTTCAAGGACGTGCGCGGCCAGAAGGCGGCGGTCGAGGCCACGAAAGAGGTCGTGCGGCTCTTCCAGGGTTTCAAGAAATTTAGGAAGATGGGCGGCTACCCACCCCAGGGTATCTTGCTCGAAGGCCCTCCCGGGACCGGCAAGACCCTACTGTCCAAGGCCATAGCGGGCGAGGTGAACGTGCCGTTCATCTACGCCTCGGCCTCAAGTTTCAACAACATGTTCATGGGGGTCGCGAACTTAAGGGTGATGAGGCTCTTCAGCAAGGCCCGCAAATTCTCTGAACGTTACGGCGGTGCGGTCATCTTTATGGACGAGCTCGACGCCATAGGCTCCCGCGGCGGCACCACCCAGACGTTTGAGCCCTACCCCTTCCACGAGCCGTTCCGCCACGGTTTAGAGGACCGGCTCCTCAAAAGGCCGCCGGAGGAGCCCCGGCGCGGTGGAATCTTAGGGTTCGTCGACAGGATCTTCGCAGGGGGCATGGGAATGGGCATGGGCGGGATGCTCGTCAACGAGCTCCTGGTACAGATGGACGGCCTGGAGCAGCCAAAAGGCCTGAGGCGCATCTTGCGACGCCTGATCCCGCTCTTCATCCGCAAGCGTCTGAAGAGAAAGGTACCCAACTACAACATACTGGTCATCGGGGCGACGAACCGGGCCGACTCCCTGGACCCGGCCCTCTTGAGGCCGGGCCGCTTCGACCGGAGGTTGCACGTGGGGTTGCCGGACAAGGAGGGCCGCAAAGACATCGCGGACTACTACCTGAGCAAAGTAAGGCATGAGGGCGTGGACCTCGAGAAGCTGGCGAAGGCGACGGTCAGGTACTCGCCGGCCAGTATCAAGAACATAGTGAACGAGGCCTTGATCTTCGCTCTGCAGGACGGGCGCGATTCCTTGACTTGGAAGGACATCTGGTCGGCGAAGTTAACCGACGAGATCGGCTTGAAGCAGCCGGTCGAGTATAACGAGGAGGAGAAGGTCAAGATCGCCACCCACGAGGCCGGGCACGCGGTCGCCTCGTGGTATCTGGAGCGCGAGGAGCTCCAGATGCAGGTGATTACCATCATCAAGCGGGAGAACGCCCTGGGGCTCGTCAGCTACCAGGAGAAGGAGGAGCGCTACGTGCGCACCCGCTCGGACGTCGTCGCCCGCATAAAGACGGCTTTGGCAGCGGGTGCCGCGGAGAAGGTCTGGTTCGGGGAGACGACGACCGGGGTGAGCGGCGACCTGGAGCAGGCAACCTGGGCGGCGGCGACGATGGTCGGGCTCTTCGGGATGGGCGACGAGCTCTACTCTTTCGGCACCATCCCGAACGAGCTGACCGGCTCCTCCATAAGCTCCCTCTTGCGGGACAAGGA
>JALZFJ010000308.1 GCA_030867425.1 Actinomycetota bacterium
GCAGCGCGTTGCGCCTCCAGTTCGCGAGGCGGCCCGGCGTACGCTCGTACTTCTCGACGAGGAGCCTTCGCGCCAGGGCGTCCTCCTCTGCGTCCTCGACCACGCGAGCTTGGCCGTCGAAATGTTCGCTGGCGATACGCACCGCGACTTCGGGGTTTCGGCGCAGGTTTCTTACCCAGTCGGAGCGGTCACGGCCGCCGGAGAGCATATAGAGGGTGTCGCCGTCGAGGGCGAACCAGATCTCGATCTCGTGCGGCCTGCCACTGACGCGCCCGATGGTCGTCAGGTAGCAGAAGTCCTCCCCGGATAGGGCCTCCAGGTCCGGCGAGGACAATTCTCCCTACTCTACGCGCCGGCCGTCTCGCGCTCCCTGAGTTCGACGCGCCGGATCTTGCCGCTGGCGGTCTTCGGCAGCTGGTCTATGAACTCTATCTCGCGCGGGTATTTGTACGGGGCGGTCACGTTCTTGCAGTGGTCCTGTATCTCGTCGACCAGGTCCTCGCTCGGCTCGTAGTCGGCGCTGAGGACCACGTACGCCTTTACTATGTTCCCCCGTTCTTCGTCAGGCTTGGCGACCACGGCGCTTTCGGCGACCGCCGGGTGTCCTATGAGGGCGTCCTCCACCTCGAACGGGCCGATGCGGTAGCTGGCCGAGAGGATCACGTCGTCCGACCGGCCCTCGAACCAGACGTAACCGTCCTCGTCCCGGCTCGCCCGGTCGCCGGTGAGGTAGTAGCCGTTCCTCATGACGGCTTCGGTCGCCTCGGGCTGCTCCCAGTAGCACTTCATGAGCGCGGGGTTGTCGGACGAGAGCGCGATGTCGCCCCGCTCGCCCGCCGGGAGCTCCTCGCCGTCCTCGTTGATTATGCGCACGTCGCAGCCCGGTGCCGGCTTGCCCATCGAGCCGGGCCGTACCTCTAGACCCGGGAAGTTGCCGACGAGCAGCGTGTTCTCCGTCTGGCCGTAGCCGTCGTAGATGGTTATGCCGTGCAGCTCCTTCCACCGTTCGATTACCGGCGCGTTCAGCGGCTCCCCAGCCGAGAGCGCGTGCCGGACGGAGGAGAGGTCCGCGCTTTCGAGCTCGGGAGCGTTCGCGAGGACCCGGTACTCCGTCGGGGCTTGGCAGAGGACGGTGGGCCTGTAGCGCCCTATGAGGTCCAGGCGCTCAGCCGGATCGAAGGCACCCTCGTGCATAAAGATTTCTACGCCGTAACTCCAAGGACCCAGGAACACGTTCCAGATGTTCTTGGCCCACCCGGTAGCGGCGGTGCACCAGAGCAGGTCGTCGTCTTGGAGATCCAGCCAGAAACGCGCCTGCATCCTCTTGGCGTACGTGTAGCCGTGGGTATGCAAAGCGCCCTTCGGGTGCCCCGTCGTCCCGGAGGTGTACAGCATCAACGCCCCCTCGTCCGAGGTGGTGTCCTCGGCGGTGAAGACCTCGGAGGCACCCTCCGTGATCTTATCGTACGACTCCCAGCCCTCACGCTCGGTGCCCAAATAGATGAAGTGCCTGAGGCCGGGAACTTCGTCTCGCATGGCGTCGGCCTGCTCCACTCCTTCAGGACCGGAGATGATGGCCACGGCTCCGGAATTCTCCGCCCGGAACTGCAGGTCTTTCGTGCGCAGCTGCGCGGCGGAGGGGATGGTGATGGCTCCGACCTTGAGCAGGCCGATGAGGATCACCTGGCACTCGGGCACCTTGCCCGTGAGAACCATCACCCTATCACCGCGCTCGATGCCCATCTCTTTGGCCGCGTTTGCGAACTTGTTAGAGAGGCGGGAGAAGTCCCCGAAGGTCAGGCGGCGCTCCTCGCCGTTCGTGCCCAACCAGATCATGGCTGGACGTTCCTCTGGTAGAGCATCGATCACGTCGCGGCCGAAGTTGAACCTCTCGGGCATCTCCCACTCGAACCGCTCGTAGGTCGTCTCGTAATCGCCGATGTTCGCCACGGCTCCTCCTTGTCTTGCTTTCCCCTAAAAAGATGGCTTTCCTAGCACCGTATCTTACTAAACTCGTGGCCTCGGGACGGCTCCTTTCGGTTACACTGGTACCCACGATTTCGAGATCGGAGGCTTAGAGAAGTGGAACGGGCAATAATCCTTGGGGCTGCGCGGACGCCATTCGGCAGGTTCGGCGGGGCGCTGGCGGCTTTGAGCGCGCCGGAGTTGGGCGGGGCGGCGATAAGAGAAGCCGTCGAGCGTTCGGGTGTCGAGGACGGAGAGATACAGCACTCCATCTTCGGCATCGTCGTTCAGGCGGGGGTCGGCCAGATCCCCTCGCGGCAGGCGAACTTCCACGCGGGTTTGCCCTTCAGCCTCACAACCGAGACGCTGAACCAGGTCTGCGCCTCGGGCTTGAGGAGCGCTACTCTTTCGGAGACCATGATCCGGGCCGGCGACTACGAGGTCGTCCTCGCCGGCGGCATGGAGAGCATGTCCAACGCCCCTTACCTCCTCGAAGGAGCCCGGTGGGGGATGCGGATGGGTGAAGGGGCAGCGGTGGACGCCATGATCCACGACGGATTACTCGACGCTTTCGAGCACGTCAACATGGTCCGCTTCGGCTCCGACGGGGCCCGCAAAAGCAACATCTCCCGCGAGGAGCAGGACGAGTGGTCCTTGCGCAGCCACCAACGGGCCGCCGCCGCCACGGACGACGGTCGCCTCGCCGAGGAGATCGTCGGCATCAAGGCCCCCGGCAAGAAGGGGCAGGTCGACTACGTCGAGACTGATGAGCCCATCCGCCGCGACACCAGCCTGGAGAAGCTGGCGTCCCTGAAGCCGCTCGACGAGGGCGGCACCGTGACCGCCGGCAACGCGCCGGGCGTCACCGACGGGGCGGGAGCCCTCGTGCTCGCGAGCGAGGGCTTCGCCGAGCGACGCAACCTCGAACCGTTGGGGACCATCGTCGCCCACGCCAAGGTGGCCGAGGAGCCGCCGAACCTCCACAGCGTGCCCGGCAACGCCGGCAAGCTCGCGCTTAAGAAGGCCGGGTGGAGCGCCGACGACCTCGACCTCGTGGAGATAAACGAGGCCTTCGCCGCGGTCGCAATCAACTCGGCCAGGATCCTGGGCGTGAGCGAGCAGATCGTCAACGTCAACGGCGGGGCGGTCTCTTTAGGGCACCCGATCGGGGCCTCCGGCGCGCGCATCCTCACGACGCTCTGCTACGAGCTGGGGCGCAGGGACGGCGGCAGGGGCCTCGCGGCCATCTGCTCTGGGGGCGGTCAGGGCGACGCCGTGCTCGTGGAGGTGTAACCCTTGACCGGAAACTTACTCCCCTACGGCGACGAACGCCCAGAGGTCGCGGAGTCCGCCTTCGTCGCGCCCGGCGCTCACATCATAGGAAGCGTGCACTTGGGGGAGGAGTCGAGCGTGTGGTACGGGGCCGTCTTAAGAGGGGACACGGAGCCCATCCGCATAGGAGCGCGCACGAACGTCCAGGACGGTTGCGTTCTGCACACGGACCCGGGGTACCCGGCGACCGTGGGCGACGACTGCGTGATCGGCCACAGGGCGGTCGTGCACGGGTGCGAGATTGGGGACGGTTGCCTCATCGGGATGAGCGCCACGGTTCTCAACGGGACCAAGATAGGCGAGGGTTCGATCGTCGCCGCCGGCGCCCTCGTCCCCGAAGGACGCGAGTTCCCCGCCCGCAGCCTGATAGTGGGCGTTCCGGCCAAGCAGGCGGGCGAGGTTAAAGAGGAGCAGACGCAGGATATAGCCCGCGGCGTGCGCACCTACGTCGAGCGCGCCGCCGAGCATCGGGAGGCGCTGCAGCGCAATTCCTAGGGGAGTTGCCCGGAAGCGAACGATCTCTAATCTCTATCTAGCGGGAGTTACTCTGCAACTCGACCTCTTCCTGCTTATGCGTACTGGTCGTGTTCCTTTCAGCTCCCTATGGCGTGCGCGGCGCACGACCGTGGCAAATGTCAACAGACCGGTGTCTGTACGCCTATCGGACCACCCGCGTTCGCGGCGCGTTTGACGAGCGGCTGCTTCGGGCTCCACGAGTGAGGGGTCGGAGGAGGTGATGAGGTTGCGGATCTCCCGCAGCGCCACGGGGAGTGTCCAGAGATCGAAGGGCTACGACGCTACATCTCCCCGTCCACACGCCGGTACTTCTCCTCCAGTTGCCGGATGCGCTCGATCTGCTCCCGGTTCCAGTCGCTCTGGGCCTCGCCCTCCGATGAGGAGGTGTTGTACCATGCGTCTAGTATCTCGTGCATCACGGGGATCGGGGTCGCACGGAGGCTCAAAGCCAGCACGTTCGAGTGGTTCCAGACGCGTGCCCCGCGGGCCGTCTCCGCGTCTTGTACCAGGGCGGCCCGGATGCCGGGCACCTTGTTGGCGGCGATGCTTGCCCCGGTACCGGTCCAGCAACACACGATACCTTCGTCCGCTTCGCCGGCGGCCACCGCTTCCGCCACCCGGCCGCACACGAGCGGCCAGTCCGACTCTTCCTGATCGGCTACCGGGCCGAAGGCCATCACCTCGTGGTCTCGCTTTTCGAGCTCCGCGACGAGGGCATCCGTTAGTTCGCTCTTCTCGTCGCTGCCGATGGCAATTCTCATAGATCACCCTCCGTCGGTCCTGATTGTTTTGTGCCCGAGGA
>JALZFJ010000309.1 GCA_030867425.1 Actinomycetota bacterium
CAAGGAGGAAGTAGACGAGGAGGGCCGGGATCGCGCTGAAACCGGGGATGATGATCGCCAGGATGATTGTCGCCAGCCGCACCACTGTCGAGCTCCAGCCGTAACGGTGGGCGATCACACCGCAGACGCCCATGATCCAACGGTCCCTCTTCGCCCGCTTTAGGCCCCTCACTCCTAACCTCCTTCGTGCCCGTCACTGAAGTATCTTCGACCACCATAATACTATGCCCTCCGAGCCTAATGAGTTTGCGAGAGCTTCATCTATGCCGTCGAAGGTGCTCGGCAGACCGTCCCACAAGGTAGAGTACGAGGAATGAGGGGACCCAAAGAGACGGCCGTAGCCCCCGAGCAAGAAACTCTGCTGACCCGCCCGGTGATCCTGCTGGCCCTCATCGCCTTCGCAACCCTCTTCGGCTTTCAGCTGCTGCTCTCGGTAATCCCCCTCTACGCGGACGGGGCCGGGGGCGGGAGCTCGGGCGCGGGGCTCACGACGGCCGCGTTCATGCTCTCGACGGTATTCGCGCAGGTACAGATGCCCCGGGTCTTGGACCGCTTCGGTTACCGGGTGGTGCTCGCCGTCGGGCTCCTGTTCCTGGGGCTTCCCGCGTTTTTCTATGCGGCCGCCCAAATGATGGCGGCTATACTGGCCGTCACGCTGCTGCGAGGGGTGGGATTTGGGATCGCGACCGTGCTCTTCGCCGCCCTGATGGTGGAGCTCACCCCACTTGGGCGTCGGGGGGAAGCGCTCGGGCTGCTCGGCGTCGCCATCGCGCTGCCCGCCATCTTCTGTAACGCGCTGGGGCTCTGGCTCGTGGAGCGGTTCGGTTACGGAACCGTTTTCCTGATCGGGGCCATTGCCCCTCTCTTGGGGATCGCGGCGATCCTCGGCATCCGAGTCGTCCCGACGCCCGGGCGAGAAGGGGCAGAGAGAACCGCTGGCTTCTTCGCCGGCCTCAGGCGGGGTCCCCTATTGCGCCTCTTCCTCGTCTTCGCTGCTACCACCACGGCCACGGGGGTGATCGTCACCTTCCTCCCCCTAGCCGTCCCCCCGGGGACGGGGTTGTTCTCCGCGGCGGGCGCGCTCCTCGTCGTGGGGGTCGCCTCTGCCGTCGGTCGGTGGTGGGCGGGGCGTTTCGGCGATCGCCGCGACCCGCGCATCCTCCTCCCTCCAGGGCTCCTCGCTGCCGCGCTCGGGATGCTCGCCCTCCCGTGGGGAGGCACGTTCCTGATTGGCGGAGCGGCGCTCTTCGGGGTCGGTTTCGGGCTGCTCCAGAACACTACCCTAGTTCTGATGATGGGGCGTGTTTCAGAGAGCGAATACGGGTTGGGGAGCACGCTCTGGAACGTCGCCTTCGACGCCGGGACCGGGCTCGGAGCGCTCCTCTTCGGGTTCGTAATCGCGGCGGTCGGGTTCTCCTGGGCCTTTCTTCTCTCCGCCGGGCTGGTGGTCTCGGCCCTCATCCTCGTGCGCCTCGACTACCCCGCGCCGGTCGCACCCCACTCTACTAAAGGCGGAGGTTGACGACCCTGCCACGGTCGCCCGGTTAGCTAGCCTTTATCTGCCTAGAGGACGCAAAAAATTTCAAAGTCCGGAATCGTGGAAGACCTCCGGGAAGCCGAGCGGCGATCGCCAGGTAGGAGAACATTCTCATGAGGTCGAGCGTGACGTAATAGGACATGATTACCGCCGACTCGTGTAGAATCGTCAAGGTTGGAAGAGACGAAGAGCGGATCGGCGCCTCTACTGCTCAAGGCGGCACTCTCCTACGCTAAGCGTGGCATACCCGTGTTCCCCTGCGAGGCGAGGGGCAAGCGGCCTCTTACCTACAGCGGTTTCTGGGACGCCACCACAGACGCACACCGCGTAAGGTCGTGGTGGCGCCGCTGGCCCTCGGCTAATATCGGTACCCCCACCGGACAGCGCAGCAACCTGCTAGTGTTGGACATTGACTCTAGAAGCGGTGGACCGGAGAGCTTGGCCGCGTTAGTGCGCCGGAACGGCGCGGTCCCCGCGACGGCGAAGGCACGCACCGGAAGCGGAGGAGTGCACCTCTTCTTCAAGTACCCGGCCCGGGAGGAGGTACGCAATAATGCCGGACTCTTGGGACCGGGGCTGGACGTGAGGGGCGAGGGTGGCTATGTGGTGGTGCCACCGAGTCGCACGCAAGGCGCTTACGAGTGGATCGACCGCACGCCCCCAGCCGAGGCGTCATGGTTGCTCAAGCTCCTAAGCAAGGAGGACGAGGCGACGCTGTTCTGAACGATCCTCGCTTGCTGTAGACCTCCGGGAGTGTGGCAGCATGAACATCGGTTTCAAGCTACGCCCTTCAGGTTCGCTTGGCAGTGAACCACTCTGCAGCCTCTAGTGCGGTCTCCGGCGTGATCTTATGTCCGCCCTCGAATTCCCGGTACCGCACTTCGTAGTCGCTACGCCGAAGCCGGGGAACAATCCTGCGGCTGCAGCGCTCTATCGGGAGCACTTCATCGTAAGTGCCGTGTGAGATAAAGATGCGTGGGTAGCCTCTCTGTGCTGCCGGTGCGGCGAACCCCGGCGAGAAGGCGATTATGTGCGTAAAGAGGTCCCCGTTTGTAATCCCGAGCGAGAGAGCATAGGAAGCCCCGTCGGAGAAGCCCCCGATGGCTACGGACCTTAGATCGACCGCATAGCGGGAGAACGCCCATTCCAGGGCCCGGTCGATTATGGTCACGTCTGGGCCATACTGCCCGACTAGAATATCCCAGGTAGGTTCACGGGAGGCTGGCGCGAGCAGGATCAGACCGAACGCGTCCGCTAGATCCTTTAGCAGAGCTAGCCCGTGGTGAGCATGTCCTCCTGCCCCGTGCAGCAAGAGTACCAACGGCGCAGGGTTCTCGGGGCGGTAGGTAGGCGGTGCGTACAGATAGCTGTCGCGTGAGCCGCCAATCCCCAGCGGCCGCAAGCCTACCGGAGCGCTACCGATCACTTCCGTCCCCGGACGTGCCCGCAGTCGTCCTTCTGTCCGCGGCCTCTTTCCTGCCATGCGACTTTACCTGTTCCCGCGGCCTCGGCTGTCTACACTGGCAAAGACGGCGCCAGCGCAGCTGCGCGCTCGCAATCGGGGTTGACAGGCGATGCGCTCGGTATTTTGCGGGGTCCTTCCCCCAGAGCGTCAAATGTCGGGATGTCCCCTTCGAGAAACCCATCAGTGGGTTGGGAGCAGACCCTCCTCAACGACGCCTTAATAGCTTTCGAGCCGCAGGACCGGGCCGCGGCGCCCAAGAGGGAGATCGGGAGTGCGCAAGCACTCGAGGCAGCTCCTGCACTGCGCCGTTACGGGGCGTCCTCGGCCTCCTGACACCCTTCCTCGGAACAGCTCTTCAGGGCCTGGAGCCTCGCCTTCAGGTCCTCTAAGAGGTCGGGGTCGGCACTCTCGTGGATGCTCTCCAGCTCGTAGGGATCGGCTTGGAGGTCGTAAAGCTCCTCTTCCCCGTTGCCGTACTCCACGTATTTGTGCGTCCTAGTCCTAACGGCGCTGTAAACGCGGTCTTTCTTGCCAACGAATCCTTCGAGCAGGACGGCAGAACGCCAACTCGGAGACTCCTCGCCGCGCAAGAGCGGCGCGAGCGAGCGCCCATCGGCCGGGAGCTTCACCCCCGCCAACTCCGCGAAGGTTGGAGCGAGGTCAGTGTTGACAGCCAAATTCCCTACGCTAGATCCAGTGGGTACCCCCGGACCCCGGACGAATAGGGGTACCCGGGCCGACTCCTCGTAGGCGCGATCTTTTCCTTCCTTCATGCGGTGTACGCCTGCAAGCCAGCCATTGTCGGAGGTAAAGAATATATAAGTGTTCTCAAGCTCGCCGGTAGCCTCTAGCTCCCCGATGAGCGAGCCTACCATCTCGTCTACGGCCAGCATCGACTCCAGACGTTGTCGGTGGTAATCGTCGATCTCTGAGATCTCTTCCTCGGAGAAGCGTTCGGTCTCCTGCCTCCAGGAAGGCTTGTCCGAGACGTCCTCCTCGTCGAACGACGGTGGCCGGGGCACCTCCTCGTCGGAAAAGGCGCCCTCGTGTCGCTCGGCGGGGGTTGCGGGCCCATGTGGCGCCGTCGGGGCCAAGTGCATGAAGAAGGGTTGGTCCTCCGACGCCGCGCGCTCAACGAAGTCCGTCGCTTGGTTGGAGAGTACGTCGGTGAAGAAATCCCTGGTTTCGCTGCCGTAGGAGACGACCTCGCCGTTCTCATTAATGCTGTAATCGTAGAGCTTCTGTTCGTTGAGTTTGCCGTACCACTCGTCCCAGCCGGGCGGGATGTGGGTCGGGTCGCCGGCGGGGTACCCGTTGAGGTACTTGCCAAAGTAGGCTGTGCGGTAGCCGCCGTCTTCTTGCAGGCGGGTGGCGATCGTGTCTTCCTCGAGCCCCTCATCGCGGAACTTCTCGAAGCCGCCATCTGGGGGCTTGTTGCCCTTTATGCCATTGTTATGGGCGTAGAGGCCGGTGAGGATGGTCGCACGAGAGGGACAACACAGCGATTGGCTTGTGAACGCACTCTCGAAGGAGGTGCCCTCTTCGACCAATAAGGAGCGAATCTCTGGCATCTTAAAGGCGGAGGCGTAGTCCAGGTCGTCGGTGAGGACGAAGACTATGTTTGGTTGCTCAGCAGTAGTAGTAGAGGGTTCGGCATTGGCTTCTTCTTGGGCTGGTGCAAACCCCACCAAGCCAACGAGGAAGGCCACCGAACACACAAGGACCATAAAAAGCACTCTTCTCCTGGCCGCGGACCTACCACAGCTCCTTACTGACGCCCTAGGCACTCTCTTTCTATCTCCTCTATGGTTGGGGCTATTGAGCACCATCTAGATAGGGTAGCCCCAAAACCTTAAAGAGAGCTTAAAGGAGGCTAGGTTTCTTCTGAGAGCTTCTCTTTGTCTCTAGGAGGAGCCTCCTGTGGGGCAGTGCAAGACCAACTAGAAGCCTGGTGCTGTGTGTCTAGAGAGGGACCTACGCCCCAAAGTGCTCCGAAT
>JALZFJ010000341.1 GCA_030867425.1 Actinomycetota bacterium
GCTGCTCGGGAGGAGCCTTCATAGATTGCAGAAACTGAACGGCTCGACGCCTCAGACGCTCAACAACCTCGATATGTTCATTAGCTTGATCGGACAGCTGCCCCGGGTCCTCGATGACATCGAACAGCTGCGTCTTCATCTCTCCTCTGACACATGCGACGGGGAAACGGGGGTCTCTGCCGCCGGAGAACTCGTCCCCCAGAGGGACGAGCGCGACCAGGGTTCCTTAAGACCGGTTCGACGCTCATAATCAGAAACCCTTGCAAAGGTCCGCTCGGCGCCAATAAAATGCACTGGATGGGTATGATGCTCGTAGCACGCTTTCGCGGCTCCTCACCGTGGTCGTCTAGAGCCTCTCTGACCGGGCTGGGAAGGTGGTTCTCTTGACTAGCATGACCGCCACCGCCGAGTCGAAGGTCTCGTCGCGGGGCCTGTGGCTCGTCTCGCCCGGCTATGACCTCGTCTTTATCATCTTCTCGAGCGCGCTCCTGGTGGTGCCGCACCTGTTCGCCCAGCTGGGGGGCGCCTCGAACACCGCCGTGGACCTGATCGTCACGGCCTTTATCGGCGGGCCGCACCTGTTCGCGACCTACACCATGACCTTTATGGAGCCGCACTTTAGGGAGCGTTACCGGCGCTACACGTGGGGGGCTTTGCTCATGCCGGTCTTGGTCGTGTCGCTCGCGATCTACAACCTCACTCTGCTCGTCACCATCTTCTTCTTCTGGGCCTCGGTGCACGTCATCCACCAGGCAGCGTACATCGCCGACTCCTACCGCTTCAAGGACCCGCGGGGAAGGGCCCCGAACCTCGCCAGGTGGCAGTTCGTCTCCAGGGTGATCGACTACGGGCTCCTCATGACGAGCCTCTACCCGATCGCGACCTTCAAGTTCACTGGCACGCCGCTCGTGATCTTCGGGAACAACCTCTCTAGCGAGGGATTCGAGACGGGCGGACGGGCGCTCCTCTTCCCGGAGTTCCTAAAGCTCCCCTGGTTCGGACCACTCGCGGCGGGCGCCTTTTTCGCCTTCTTAATCGCCTTTATCGCCAAGACGGCCTGGGAGTGGCGGGCCGGGCTCTTGCACATACCAAAGACGCTACACATGTCTTTGGCCGCCCTCCTGTTCTTCGTCACGCCGGCCCTGCCGAACCTCGACGTGGCCTTCCAGGGCCTCAACGTCTGGCACTCCTTCCAGTACCTCGCGGTCGTGCTCTACCTCAACAGGGTGCGCGCCGAGAAGGGCCTCATCGGCTCCCGGTACGTGGCGCGGGTCTCGAGAAGCGGGAAGAGGCTCTACTGGATGTGCTTCCTGTTCACTTTAGGCGCGGCCCTGGCCTACCTGCTCGTGCGCGGCGTTCTCCTGCTCGGCGGCGTGTGGGCGGACGATCCCGAGCAGCAACACTACTTCTCGTTCTACACGGTGGTGCTCTCGACGCTCCTGATCCACTACTACTTCGACCACTTCCTCTTCTTGCAAGTGGACGACGTCATCACCCCGCGCTGGACCTGAAGCCGCCGAACATCGCAGCTCG
Organism: Actinomycetota bacterium; assembly: GCA_030867425.1. GTDB lineage: Bacteria > Actinomycetota > Rubrobacteria > Rubrobacterales > Rubrobacteraceae > Rubrobacter_F. Next base: position 1,534 of record JALZFJ010000341.1, read on the forward strand.
CGCTTAACGAGCGTTTAATACGTGTTCCAATTCTTGCGTTTAGGTAGTAGCATGCGCATGTGTGTATAACTCGTCACTGGACAGGTGCGGTTCTCTGGGTTCGGTTGTTGGCGGGCAAGCCCGTTAGCTTTGAAGCGTGCGCTGCTCCCGCGGTGCGTAAGGTTCTCGACCCTGGGGGTAAGCTCCTTTGCCTTGTAGAACTTTCGTCGAACGGCGTGGAGGGATAACTTGTCGAACTACGTAGACCTCGACCGTATCCGAAGGGCCACGGCAGAGAAGCCGGATGGCGATTCGGCCCGCGCCGGCGACATCTTCGACAAAGCCTTCAGTTCCGTCGAGCTCGCCCGCGCCGATGAGGCGAAGACCATTGGGATATACCCCTACTTCCAGCCTATCAGCGCGCAGCACGGCGGTACAGCTACGGTGGACGGCCGGGAGATGATTATCACTGGCTCCAACGATTACCTGGGGCTCACCCAGGACACCCGCCTCGAAGAAGCGGCCAAGGCGGTATTCGACGACTTCGGCACGAGCTGCACCGGCTCACGCTTTCTGACGGGCACCCTCTCCCTTCACGAAGAGCTGGAGAGGCGCCTGGCCGACTTCCTGGGCGCCGAAGCGATACTGACCTTCAGTACCGGTTTCCTGGGCGCTCTGGCGGTCTTGAGCTCTCTCACCGGGCGCCAGGACATACTCTACTTCGACCGCGAGAACCACGCCTCACTCTACGACGGGGCGAGGCTCTCCTTCGGAAGCCTGCGCAAGTACAAGCATAACGACCTGAACCACCTGGAGAGGTTGCTCGCCAAAGACGCGGACAAGCCGGGTGGTCGCATGATCGTCACCGACGGTGTCTTCTCGATGAGCGGCCACATCGCGGACCTGCCGGGCATCGTGGAGCTGGCGCGCAAGTATGGGGCGCGGGTCGCCGTCGACGACGCGCACGCCACAGGAGTCTTAGGCAAGAACGGCCGCGGCACCCCTGAGCATTTCGACCTAGAAGGGGAGGTGGACCTCATAATCGGCACCTTCTCTAAGTCGTTCGCCTCCGTAGGTGGCTTCGTGGCCGGTAGTAGGGTCGTGGTCAACTACATCAAGCACACGGCCCGCCCCTTCATCTTTACGGCGGCGCTCCCAGCTATGCAGGTGGCGGCGACCCTCAAGGCCCTGGAGATCATGGAGACGGAGCCCGAGCATCGGGAGAAGTTGTGGGAGAACGTTGCGCGCCTGCGAAACGGGATGAACTCAATGGGATTCGACACCCTGGGCTCGGAGACGCCCATAGTGCCGGTATTGGTCGGCCCCGACGAGCTCACCGTGCTCTTCTGGAAGGCGCTGTGGGAGGAGGGGATCTTCACGACCCCCGCCTTGCCACCCGGCGTTCCCACCGGCCAGAGCCTCATCCGCACCAGCGTCAACGCGAACCACGGCCCCGAGCAGATAGATCACCTGCTCGAGGTCTTCGCCGGGGTCGGCGAGCACCTGGGCGTCATCGGTTAAGAGCGTGTCCTTGGAGGCCTCAAAGGTACGGGTCGTCGAATCCCGCGCCGACCTGAAGCGCTTCATCGAGTACCCGTTCGCGAAGTACCGGAACGATCCGCACTGGGTCCCGCCGCTCTTGATCTCCGAACGGGAACGTTTCGACCCAAAGAAGAACCCTTTCTACGAGCACGCGCGGGTAGACCTCTTCCTCGCCGAGCGCGACGGTGAAGTTGTCGGGCGTGTCGCCGCCATCGACGACGACAACCACAACGAGACCCACGCCGATAACCTGATCTTCTTCGGCTTCTTCGAGGCGAAGGACGAGGCGACGGCCGGGGCGCTGCTCGCCCGCGTGGAGGGCTGGGCGAGGGAGCGAGGCCGCGGCGCGGTGCGAGGGCCTGCCAACCCCTCCATGAACCAGAGCGCGGGGCTCCTGATCGACGCCTTCGACGAAGACCCCTTCGTCGAGATGCCGTACAACCCGCCCGACTACCCGCGCTACATTGAGGCTACGGGCTACCGCAAGGCCAAGGACCTCTACGCCTGGATCTTCGATCGGGAATGGGAGGTGAACGAAAGGATCGGGCGCCTGGCGGCGCGGGCCCGCAAACGTTACAACCCGACCATCCGCCAGCCCGATATGAAGCGTTGGGACGAGGAGATCTCGCGCGTCAAGGAGCTCTACAACCGGGCCTGGGAAGACAACTGGGGCTTCGTTAGGTGGACCGAGGCGGAATTCGACCATCTTGCCAGGGAGTTCAAGATGATCCTCGATCCGGAGCTCGTCGCGTTCGCTGAGGTAAACGGGGAGCTTGCTGGGGTAACCGTCCTCCTGCCCGACATAAACCAGGTCTTCAAGCGGATGCGCGGTCGGCTGTTTCCGTTCGGTATCTTCCACTTCTTGAACCGCAAGAGGACCGTGGACCAGCTACGGTTGCCGATCCTGGGCGTAGCGCCGGAGCACCGCAACAAGGGCCTGGAGGCGGTGATGATCCACGACCTCTACAAACGCGGGATGGCCAAAGGCTACAAGAGGTGCGAGGGTTCGTGGACGCTCGAGGACAACAAGGCAATAAACCGCTTCATGGAAACCTCCGGCGCAAAGCTCTACAAGACGTACCGGATCTACCAGAAAGAGCTCTAGGGGCGAAGTGGCCAACCGCGTGCTCGTCACCGGTGCGACGGGGTTCGTCGGTAGCCACGTCGCGGAGGCTTTCGTCGAAGCGGGCCACGAGGTGCGCTGCACCGTGCGCTCCTCGAGCAACTTGCGCTGGATCGGAGACCTCCTGGCGGAGCGCGTGCCGGCGGACCTCGGAAGCCCAGGAGATCTCACGGAGGCGGTGAGGGGTGTCGACGTGGTAGTTCACGTGGCGGGGATAACGCAGGCCCGCCGGGCGGAAGACTACCACCGGGTTAACGCGGAGGGTACGCAAAGGCTCGCTGCCGCCGCTGCTGGAGCGGGGGTACGGCGATTCGTACTGATCAGCAGCCTGGCAGCGCGCGGCCCCGATGGGCTCGCAAAAGACGACCGCGACCGCCCCGCGAGCCCCTACGGTCGGAGCAAGCTCAAGGCCGAAGCGCACCTTCGCGCTTTCGACAGGCAGATAGAGATCGTCGTCCTCCGCCCGGCTGCCGTCTACGGGCCGCGCGACGTGGACATGCTGCCCCTATTCAGGATGGCGTGTAGCGGTTGGCTGGTCCTCCCCTCTGGTCCGGGCTTCTTGCAACCCGTCTACGCCGCCGACGTGGCCCGTGCAGCCCTCGCGGCGGCCCGCGAGCCCGTCGGCTTCGGCCCCTTCCCGGTGGCCGAAGTCACCCGCTACGCTTGGCGGGAGATCGTGGCCAGGCTGGAGAGGGCGCTCGATCGTCCCGTCCACACGGTTCCTCTACCCGCCGCTGCCTTCAAACTGGCGGGCCGCGCGGCCGAGGGGGTAGCGAAGATCCGCGGCACGGTCCCCGTCTTCGACGAGCGCCGGGCCCGGGACCTAGCTGTTCACACGTGGACCTGTGATCCCTCCGGCACCGAGAAGGCTTTGGGTTGGCGCGCCGAAGTTCTGCTCCACGAGGGCCTAAAGCGCACCGCCCGGTGGTACCGGGCGGCGGGGTGGATCTAGCGCGAAGCGTTTGAAGAAGGATATGGGTACACGCTCCTTAGCCGCTACTCTGAGCGATCGTCGGGCTACATTAAAGCCTCGCAAAACCTTATAGAATCTCTGCACCTTGTCGTGTCGGAGGGTGACAGATTGAGGAGCGTGCTGGGATTCTTGGTGGCGCTTCTGGGCCGGAGGGACTGGGTTTACCTGCTCAGCCTCCTGGTACCCTTCGTCGCCTACAACCTCGCGCTGAAGGCCTCGAGCGTAGCTTCGCGTTTCGGCGGCCTCAGGCTTGCGCAGACCCTGAAGCTGATGCGATCGGACGTGTTCTTCAACCTAGGGTTCGTGTCGCTCTGGCTCGGGCTCTTCGCCATCGCGCGAAGGGGACCTCTGCGGTGGGCCGTGGTCGTCCTCTTTCACGTCGCGACGATGCTCGTGGCGCTCTTCAGGACGAGCGCCCACCGGTACTACGGGGAGACCGGTACCACGCTCGACTATGGCATCGTCGCCTTGTGGCTCCCCAGGTTCGACGAGATCAAACCGATGATCCAACTTCCGCCCCCCGCCCGGATACTCCTCGCGGCCGCCATCTTCTACGCGACTTCAGGCCCCTTCCTCGTGACGCGTGCCGTCGGGCGGTTACGGGGATTGTCGGAGAGTCCTCCGACGACTCAGAAGATCCCCTTCCTGGTGCCGCTCGGGCTTTGTCTCCAGACGCTCGGGTGCGTTTTGCTCTCGCTGCCAACCAGCCCCAACCCCGCAGGCAAGGCCTTCGCCAGGGACCCCTTCGTCAACCTCATCTTTACGGGGATCAAGGGCGCGATCTCCAGAAGGAACACCAATGCCGGCCCGGCAGTGGAGCACCCGGCCGCTAACGCCTCTCTCGCACCGACGCCCCGAACGAAGAGGCACAACGTCGTCCTGGTCCACCTCGAATCAACCCGAGCCGGTGCCACGACCCCCTACGGCGGGCCGAAAACCACGCCCTTCCTCGACGAGCTGGCGAAGCAGAGCAGCCTCCTGGTCGAGCGGGCCTACACCACCGTGCCCCACACCGCTAAAGCCAGCGTCTCGGTTAACTGCGGGGTCTACCCGCCCCTCCGACCGACCGCCGAGACAGAGCAGGACAGTCTCCCCGCTCGGGGCATCGCCGACCTCCTGAGGGAGCAGGGCTACTCCACGGTCCTCTTCCAGTCCTCCACCGAGAACTTCGATGACTTCGGGCGCCTCGCGAAGAACCTAGGTTACGAGGATCACTACCCGCTCGAAGCTGTGGACACAGAGGGCTTTGAGCGGTCGAACTACTTCGGCTACGAGGACGACATCATGCTGAAGCCCAGCGAGAGGTGGCTAAGAGAGCACAAGAGCGAGCCGTTCGTGGTCGAGTACCTTACGGGCACGGCGCACCACGACTACCATCCCCCTGGCCGTTACGGGCACGAGGACTTCGCGGAGGACGACAGGCTCGACCGCTACCTCAACTGCGTCCGCTACCAGGACTTCTTTTTGCGGAACCTTATAAACCAGTACAAGGAACTCGGGCTCTACCACAACACGATCTTCGTCGTCTTCGGCGACCACGGCGAGGGCTTCGGAGAGCACAACCGCTACGGGCACGAGGACGTCCCCTACGAAGAAGGCCTCAAGATCCCGCTCATCATCCACGCCCCCGGTTCGTTCGAGGAAGGCGAGCGCTCTACCGGGCCGTCGAACCTGACGGACGTCTTGCCGACGGTGTTGGACCTCTTGGGCTACGAGGTGAAGGACGGCGAATACCCGGGCTACTCGCTGCTTCGTCCGATGCCCAAAGACCGCTCCCTCATGTTCAGCTGCTTCAACAAGAACAAGGCCCTGGCGAGCATAAAAGGCTTCGAGAAGTACATCCACCACTACGGCGATCTACCCGACGAGCTCTTCGACCTGTCGGAAGACCCTCTCGAACGGAAGAACCTGGCGGACGAGCGCGCCAGAGACGCGGGTGAGCGCCGCGACGAGCTACTCGCGTGGCGTTCGAGCGTCGAACGCTAGCGGCGAGTAAGGAGAGCATCCAGGTTATTTGCGTGCCCTCCACCGGCGCCACAGGAATCGGAGTACTACCAGGAAAAGGACCGCCAGTACCGCGTACTCAATGATGGAGGCGTACTGCTTAACTGTCGGCCAGTTGGCTCCCAAAACGAGCCCGAGGACGACGAAGATAACGTTCCACAGCGAGCTGCCGAGGACGGTGTAGAACATGAACCGCCCGAAGAGCGGCATACGCGCGATGCCCGCCGGAACCGAGATCAGGGAACCTAGTCCCGGGACTAGGTGCCCGACCACTATAGCCTTCCCGCCGTGCCGCTCGAACGCCCGACTCGCCATATCCAGGTCCGACTCGGTGACGATCTTGTACCGCTCGATTCGCCTGACGAGCTTGCGCAGCCTCTCCTCGCCGAACCAACGCCCCGGCAGGTAGTGGGCTAGCGCGCCAACTACTCCCCCCGCCGTCGCCGCCGTCATCACAAGGGCGAACGAGAAGTGCCCCTGCCCGACCAGGAAACCCGAGAGGGGCAGGGTGAGCTCCGTGGGGATCGGCAGGTGCACGTTCGCCAGCGCGACCACGACGAACACGCCGACGTAGCCTGAGGAGTAGACGACGTCTATGGCCCATTGCGCTATGTCTGCCAGTCGATCGAACATGCCGGTCTTCTCTACCGGGCCAATACCCCCTCCGGCGCCGGGAGGTTTCGAGGTGGCTAAAGACCCGTCTATCGAAGGCTTGGAGTATACCGCCCGGTGGGCCGATGGTCGCCACGAGGAGCACTCCAACACCACAGAAATCGGGTCACGGTGGGCGCGGTTTAGGATTGCGGGACGGGCGGGATATAGCACGGGGCGTTGCCGGAAGAGTCGGCGCGGAATGCGGTGGTTTGCTAGACTTGAGTTCGGCGAGAAGCATATTAGGGCCCTCCGAGACGGTGAGTACCGGGTCTTTAAGAACCGATTGAAAGGGATCGTATGGACGTAGCGGATCGCAAGATGACGCTGGAGCGGCTCGGGCTGGGGCGTTACGGGGCGGTGCACGAGAACCTGCCCCCCGCGCGGCTCGTGGAGGCGGCCGTCAGGCGCCGAGAGGGGATGCTCGCCGGGAACGGCGCTTTGGTCGCCAAGACAGGCAAGCGCACGGGGCGTTCGCCCGCGGACCGCTTCATCATCGAGGACGACGCCACGCGCCACAGGGTGAACTGGGGCAAGACCAACAAGCCCTTCTCGGCGGAAGCCTTCGAGGCCCTCCTCGACAAGGCCACCGGCTACCTCGGCAACCTGGAGGAGTTCTACGTCGTAGACGCCTATGCCGGCGCTGACCCCCGATACCGTCTGAACGTGCAGGTCGTCTGTGAGTACGCCTGGCACGCCCTCTTCGCGAGGCAGCTCTTCAGGCGCCCGAAGGGTAAGGAGCTAGAAGAGTTCGAGCCGGATTGGACCGTCATCTCCGTGCCCGGCTTCCTCGCCGATCCCGAGGAGCACGAGACCGCGTCCGAGACCTTCGTGGGCATAGACTTCTCGCGTAAGGTGGTCCTCGTGGCCGGCTCCGGGTACGCCGGTGAGATCAAGAAAAGCATCTTCAGCGTCCTCAACTTCGTGCTGCCGACCGAGCACGACGTCTTGCCGATGCACTGTTCGGCGAACGTGGGCGAGGAGGACGACGTCGCCCTCTTCTTCGGCCTTTCGGGGACCGGCAAGACCACTCTGAGCGCGGACCCCGAGCGCAGGCTTATCGGGGACGACGAGCACGGCTGGTCCGACGAGGGCGTCTTCAACTTCGAGGGAGGCTGCTACGCCAAGACGATAGACCTTAGCCAGGAGGAGGAGCCTCAGATCTGGGACGCCATCCGCTTCGGGGCCGTGTTAGAGAACGTCGGCATGGAGCGCCAAAGCCGCGAGGTGGACTACTCGGACCGCTACATCACCGAGAACACCCGCGTGGCCTACCCCTTAGAGTACATCCAGAACTTCGTGCCCGAGGGCCGGGGCGGCCACCCCGAGGCCGTCCTCTTCCTCACCGCCGACGCTTTCGGCGTCTTGCCGCCCATAAGCGCTTTAACCCCCGAGCAGGCCGCCTACTATTTCCTCTCCGGCTACACCGCCAAACTTGCCGGCACCGAGGCCGACATGGAGAACGAGGTAGAGGCCACGTTCTCGACCTGCTTCGGGGCGCCGTTCTTGCCCCTGCCGCCGACCACGTACTCGGCTATGCTCTCCGAGAAGATGCGTGAGCACGGTGCGCGCTGCTACCTCATAAACACCGGCTGGTTGGGCGGGCCTTACGGGGTGGGCGAGCGGATAGACATAGCGGCCACGCGCCAGATGGTGCGGGCGGCCATAGG
>JALZFJ010000318.1 GCA_030867425.1 Actinomycetota bacterium
GACGGTCCTAAGCGAGAGGCTCTTCTTGGGCCGTCTCGGCCTCCATAAGAGCGGCCGCTTCGTAAGCGTGTCCGTAGCGGTAGAGCGTCGCCTCATCGAACGGACGCCCGATGAGCTGCAGCCCGACCGGCAGCCCCGAACGGGTAAGGCCGCATGGGACGGAGAGGCTCGGGAGGCCGTTGAGGTTGGTCGGCCCGGTCAGACGGGTCAGGGCCGAGAATACGTATTCTTCGTAGCCGCCTATGTTCACCTTCCGTTGTCCTATCTCCGTCGCCGCGATGGAGACGGTCGGTGTCAGGAGTACGTCCGCCTCCCTCAGGGCGTGCTCGAACTCTTCTAACGAACGCCGTTTCGTTACCTGCTGCGCCGTTGCGTAGCGGTGGGCCTTCAGGCTCTCACCGTCGAGGAGGCGTTCGCGGATCTCGTCGCCGAACCTCTCCGGCTCGCTCTTCAGCCGCTCCTCGTGGATGGCGTAGGCCTCGGTGGCGAGGATGTACCGCTGTGCCTTGAGCGCCTCCTGGAGGTTCGGGATCTCCACCTCTCGCACCTCCGCCCCCAGGGATCGGAGAACCTCGATCGCCTCCCTTACTCTCTGTCCAACTTCGTCCTCGACGTGCTCGAAATAGAAACTTGCCGGTACTCCGACCACGCCGCTTCGGATGGGGCGTCCCAGGTCTCGGGTGAAGTCCTCGGCGGGCCTGTCGACGGAGTAGGGATCCTTGGGGTCGTGGCCAGCGAGCGCGTTCAGGAGGAGCGCGTTGTCCTCCACGGTCCGCGTCAGCGGTCCGACGTGATCTAGGGTCCAGGCGAGCGGGAAGACACCCTTCTTGCTCACCCTTCCGAAGGTCGGCTTCATGCCGACGACGCCGCAGAGGGCGGCGGGAACCCGTACGGAAGCGGCGGTGTCGGAACCTAGCGCTGCATAGCAGAGCCCCGCTGCGACGGCTGCGCCCGAGCCGCCGCTCGAGCCACCGGGGATCCTGTTTAGGTCGTGGGGGTTTCTCGTCGGGCCGAAGTGAGAGCGATCGCCGGTAGGACCGTAGGCGAACTCGTGGGTGTTCGTCTTGCCGATGAAGATTGCCCCGGCCTCTTCGAGCTTCGAGGCGACCGTGGCGTTGTCGTCGGGGATGTGGTCTTCGAAGAAGGCGGAGCCCATCGTGGTGCGGACGCTCCTCGTGTAGATGAGGTCTTTGAGCGCGATGGGGACGCCGTGCAGCGGTCCGCGGTATTTCCCGGTGAGTATCTCCCTCTCCGCCCGCACCGCCTCCTCGAGCGCCTCCGCCCGCAACACGGTGACAAAGGCGTTTAGCTCTTCGTCGACGGTCTCGATGCTTTCGAGGAGCGTGCCCACGACCTCGACGGGGGAGAGACGCCGCTCCCGCAGGGCGCCGGCGAGAGCGGTTAGCGAGCGCGGTAGGTTTTCGCTCTCGTTCATCCTCCCTCGGAGCCAGACACGGTGTCGGACAGAGCACGACGCCTCGTTTCGACGCCGAGCAGGAACACCACGATTCCTCCTACGACGAAGGCGGCGGCCCACGTAGACAGGGCGCTCAGGAGGGCGACGCCGAACAAGATCCCGCCGAGGGTTGGGGTGATGACGCCGGCCACCCTCGCCATACCGCTCGCCCATCCCATGCCGGTGGTGCGTACCTCGGTCGGGTAAGACTCGGGCGTCCAGGCGTACAGCGCAGCCCAAGCGCCCAGGGCGAAGAAGCTCATGAGTATCGCGGAAGCTAGCAACCCCCCGAAGCCGGTCACGGTGGCGAAGAGGAACGTGAACACGCCGCTCGCTATGAGATAAATACCGAGGGTGTAACGCCGGCCCCAGCGTTCGATCAGGTACGCAGCGGAGAAGTAACCCGGCACCTGCGCCAGGGCGAGGATGAAGGTGTTCTGGTACGTCTGCAAGGACGAGAAGCCCTGCGCGACGAAGGCTTGTGGCAGCCACGTGAAGATGCCGTAGTAGGCGAGGGAGATGCAGAACCAGGTGATCCAGAGCATTAGAGTCATCCGCCGCAGCCCGGGCTTCCACAACTTGGCGACGGTGGTCCCGCTCTGCCGCTCGCCGGCGACCAGTTCCTGCTCGGGCGCGGGCCGGCCGTTCTCTGTTGCTACGCCGGCGAGGATCTCCCTGGCCTCATCTTGCCTTCCGGAGATCGCCAGGTAGCGCGGGGATTCCGGGATGCTCCTCCGGATCCACAGCACCAGGGCCGCCGCCACCGCCGACGACGCGAGCAGCGGCCGCCAGCCGAAGCTCGGCACGAGGAGCCACGCGAGCCCCGCGGCTACGATCGTGCCCAAAGCCCAGAAGCTTTCGAGTATGACCAGGTTGCGTCCCCGGTTCTCGGTCGGCAGGAATTCGGAGTAGAGCGAAAAGTCCAGCGGGAGCGCGCCGCCAAGGCCGAAACCCGTGACGAAGCGTAGTATCAGGAGCAATTCCCAGCTCGGCGCAAAAGCGGACAACAGGCCGAACAGGGCGAAGATCAGCACCGTCAGCTGGAAGCCCGTGCGCCGGCCTATGTAGTCCGAGATAGTGCCCCAGAACCAGGCGCCAACCAGCATCCCGGCGAAAGTAGCTGTGACGGTCAGGCCGCCCTGGGTCGGCGTTATCCCGAACTCGCCGATGATCGACGGCAGCGCGAAACCTAGCACGAGCACCTCTGCGGCATCCGCCGCCCACGTCACCCCGCAGACGCCCAGCAGTCGTTTCTGGAACCTCCCGAAGCCTATCCGATCGACGGCTTCCTGGACGCTTATCGCTCTCGTCTCAGCCATAGTGGTCCTCCTTTGTTTAGTGCCCGGGCCTTCGCCACCACTTGCTAGTAGGAGGCCCGTGGAGCTGTCCGTAGCTCATCAGCCTCATGGCCTCCTGGTAGGCACGCAACGTCTTTCGGGAGGAGACGTAGTTGCCGATCAGGAGTCCCAACACGAGCCCGGCTACCGCGGGCGCCACTTGACGCAGCGCCGGCGTCCCGACTACCGACAGCAAGTCGAGAGATTCTTCCCCGGCCGGGGCCGTGGTGGCCGCCGAAGCTCGGGGCGCCTCCGCTTCTCTGGCGGGAGCGTTCTCTTCGCCCGCCTCCGCTCCTTCGGATGGCGTCTCTTCCGTTTGTCCCCCTCCGGAGAGCACCTCGGATTCGAGGTTGCGGGCGAACTGGTCGAGGATACGTTGTGAGACGTTGCCCAGGGCGCCCCGACCGAACTGCGCGGCCCTCCCGCGCACGTCCAGGTCGGTGTCCAGGCTCAAGACGCTCTGGGAGTCCGAGCCCGAGACGGCCGCGGTGATCCTGGCCTCTAGGTTGCCCTGTCCCTCCTTCTCGTCCGCGGATGCCGCCATCACCGCCCGGCGGCTGTCGTGGTCGAGCTCAACGAAACGGAGGGTGCCCTGGTAAGAGGCGGTGATCGGGCCGACCTTGACCTTGACGGTGCCCGCGTAGGTGTCGTCGTCCTCTTTACCCTCCAGGCTCGCCCCCGGCAGCAACGGTGCCACGCGTTCTACGTCGGCGAGGACGTCGAAGAGCTCGCCGGGGGGTGCGGCCACCTCGATCTCGTTCTGGATCTTCATCCTCTCTTCTCCAGCTTAGATGTCCATCAGGGCCTTACGCTGCCCGCCGTCGATCGGCACATGGGCGCCGTGCACGAAGCTCGCCTTCGGGGAAGCGAGGAAGGCTACCAGATCGGCCACCTCCTCCGGTTCGCAGATCCGCCCGAACGGGATGCTCCCCACCGCAAGCTCGTGGGCCCGCTCGCGAGAGACTCCCTTATCCCGGGAGAACGCCTCCTCGAGCCCCTCCCACCGGTCGGTGTTGACAGGACCGGGGTTAACCGTGTTGATGCGCACGCCGAACTTCCCGTACTGATCCGCCATCGCCGAGGCGAAGTTGATGTCAGCGGCGTTGGCAACCCCCGCCGTTGTCTCCCAGGGGGTAGGCTTGAGGCCATCGTTGCCCACCACCAGGACCACGCTCCCGCTTCCCTGCTCCTTCATGCGCGGGAGCACGGCGCTGCAGGCCCGAACGTAGCCCATGAACTTCAGGTTCAGGCTGCTGAACCACTCGTCTTCCGTCAAATTCTCGAGGAGTCCCCCGGGAGAGCTCCCCGCGCAGGTGATGAGGATGTCGAGCTTGCCGAAAGCGTCGATCGTATTGGAGACGGCGCGTTCGACGTCCTCGGGCTTGCTCATGTCGCCCACGATCGGTACCACCTTCTGGCCTGTGGTGTCGGCCAACTCCTGCGCCGTCTCTTCGAGCAGCTCCTGGCCCCGCGCGGTGATGACCACCGTGCAGCCCTCTTCGGCAAGCACCCGGGCACATTCCCTGCCTATACCCTTGCTGGCCCCCGTGATAAAGGCGACTGAGCCTTCGAGCTCTAAGTCCATCTATCCTCCTTCCGATCCCCTGATGCAACGAAAACGACTGCCACTGCTCCCAGGCCGTCCAATCTCCCCGCGATCTACGGTTCGGCCCCTTGCTCTTCACCGGCCGTCCGAACTAGCTCATCCTTCAATACCTTTCCCATCTCGTTGCGAGGAAGTCGGTCTACCGTGAAGAACCTCTTCGGGCACTTGTATGCGCTGAGGTGCTCGCGGGCGTGGGATGACAGCACTTCAGGGTCCACCGTACCGTCCCGAGCAGGAACGACGAAGGCGACTACCTCTTCTCCCCACCGGTCCGACGGGACGCCTACGACCGCCGCCCCTTCGACGGTCGCGTGTTCCTCCAGAGCAACCTCGACCTCCCGGGGATACACGTTCAACCCGCCCGAGATTATCATCTCCTTCAGGCGCCCCGTGATGCTCAGGTACCCGTCGTCCGGGTCGACCCGTCCCACGTCGCCGGTCCGGAACCATCCCCCCTTGTAGAAGCTGTCTCTGGTCTGGTTCGGAAGGTTCCAGTAGCCCGAGAACACCTGCGGGCCGCGCAGCACTATCTCTCCGTCTTCGCCCGGTGAGAGGCCGTTTCCGGCATCGTCGACGATGGCCAGCTCGGTGGCAGGAAGGGGGAACCCAACAGAGCCGAACTTCCGGGGGCCGTCGTACGGGTTGGAGACGCTCAACCCGCTCTCGGTGCTCCCGTAGCGCTCCAGGACGTCCCGGCCCAGGAGAGACGACACCTTGCGGGCCAAAGCGGGAGACAGGGCCGCGGAGCCGGACACGGCGAGCCGGAGCGACGAGAAATCGGCCTCCTCGACGCCTTCCCACGCGGCGAGCTGCTCGTATATGGCCGGGACGGCGAAGAGAACCGTGGCCCCCTCGGTCTCGATCGTCGCGCAGAGCCTGCCCGGATCGAACTTGCCGTGTAAAACGGCGCGAGAACCCGCAAGGACCGTCATGTGGATGCCGCCGAGCCCGTGCTGGTGAGAGAACGGGAGCGCGTGCACGAGCACGTCGTCTGCGTTCCACCGCCACGCCCACATCGCAGCACGAACCGAGGAGAGCAGGTTGGCGTTGGAGAGCGGCACCCCCTTGGGTCGTCCAGTGGTACCGGAGGTATAAGCGAGCATCGCCACGTCGTCGCTGCTGGCGCTCCCCGGCTCCAAAGGCTCGCCCTGGGAGACAGTTCGTTGCAGGGACGGGGCGTCGGAGGTCCCCTCTTCCTCGAGCGTGACGACCCACCGAAGCGGGGTGTCGTCCGCGATAGACGCCAGCCGTTCGAGCGCGTCGCCCTGCGCCAGCGCGCACACCGCGCCACTGTCTTCCACGAGGTAGCGCAGCTCACGCTCGGTGAGCGCGGCGCCGGCCGGCACTACGACGCCACTTGCCCTGAGGATCCCGAGGTAAGCAATAATGAAGTTGAGCGAGTTGGCGCCGCAAAGGACGATCCGCTCTCCCGGTTCGATCCCCTGTGCCCGAAGCCAGCCTCCCGCTCTCGCGGCGAGGCTATCAAGCTCTCCATAAGTAACCGTCTCGTCGTCGATGGTCAAGGCGGTTCGTTCGGGGTCCCGCACTGCGGCGTCGTGGAATGCCCTGGCCAAGGAGCCCTCGACCAGCTCCGCTCGCAGAGCCGCGGCGTCGACCTCTTCTCCCAGGTGGCGCCGCCACGCCTCGACCGCCGCCGGCGCCACCTGATCGACGCCCGTCAACTCGGTCATTCGCCCCCCTTCCCACGTCGGCCGGATAGTGCCGCGACGGAGCCCGACCAAGTTTCTCGGTTGCCCGCTCTCTCCTCGCGCAGCGCTTTGAGGCATCCCGACACCCCGTACACCAGGCGTTTCACCCGGTCAACGGCGGCGGGATCTGATCGGGCTAAAGAGGAAGCAAGATCGACGGCTGCCCCGCCCGGGTCCTCCTCGACGCGGTCCACCAGCCCCATGGCGAGCGCCTCCTCGGCCCCGACGGCGCGCATCGTGAGGCACAGGTCTAACGCGCGCCCTCTTCCGACCAGAGAAGGCAGTCCCCAGGCCGCAACCGCAAGCCCGTGCCCGGGACCAGCGACGCGTATCTTCGTCTTCGGTCCCGCGACCCGCAGGTCCCCGGCGACGGCGAGCTGCGCCCCCCCGCCGACCACGTGCCCGTCGAGCGCCACGACTATCGGGACCGGCAGCCTCACCATCTTCTCGTAGAGCTCGTACAACATGTCGCTCACCCGGGCGCGTTCCGAGTCTTCAAGGTCGAGATCCGCGCCCGAGCAGAAGGCCTTCGGGGTGGAAGAGCCGAGGACAACGGCGCGCGCGTTGATACGGTCGAAGGCCGCGAGCAGGGCGCTCACGAGGGGCACGTCGACTGCGTTCAGTTGGTCGGGGCGGTTGAGGCGGAGGCGCAAAACTTCCCCCGCCGGCCGATCTATCAGCAGTTCTTTCGTCCCGTTCATCCCGTCAGGAGACCGGCTCGCACAGCTCGACCAGGATACCGCCGAACGCCCGCGGATCGAGGAAGGCGATGCGCATGCCGCCTGCCCCAGGCACCGGCGCATCGCCCAAAGCCTCCAAGCCGCGCTCGTTCAGTTCCTCTAGCGCCGCCTCGAGATCGTCCACCTCGAAGGCTACGTGCTGGATGCCCGGCCCGTGCTCCTTGAGGTAGTCGGCGTTGGACCCCATTTCGGAGCGGGGTTTGATCAGCTCTACCAGCGTTCCGCCGCAGGGCAGGAACGCGATGTCGAGCTCGTCCCCGTACCGCTCGGTGTGGTCCAGCGTGAGGCCCAGGTGCTCGGTGAAGCTACGAACCGCATCGTCGAGGTCGGCCACGATGACTCCCAGGTGGTCCACGCGTTTGATCTTCACCGGCCCAGCTCCACGACGACACGTGCCGGCCCCCCGTTCTCGCCGACGAGTCGCAAGGGAAAGGCCATGACTTCAAACCCGTCCCTGGGAAGCTCGGGCAAACGTATCAGGTTCTCGATCAGGAGAACACCGACACCCAGCAGTATCGTGTGGTTTGGCCACGGCCTAGTGTCGTCCACGGCGAAGTCCAACCCGAGCGCCGACGGCGACGCCTCCGCGAGCGCCTCTGCGGCGTCTTGGGCGAGGTAGGGGTTCATCTCGTAAAGTTTCTCGCTCGCCCACGCCTGGTCCGTCCAACCCGTCGCGAGCATGAGGATCGCGTCCCTCGACTCCGAAGGATCGAAGCCCGCGCTCTTTATGTGCTCCAGAGCTATGGGCTCTCCGGGTTGTGCCACCTCCGTGAGGTCTAAGCGCACCCCGGGACGGTGAAACCTGTCGATCGGGATCTCGTCGATGGTGGCCCCGTCCTCGATGAAGTGGGAGGGCGCGTCCACGTGCGTCCCAGTGTGTATGCTACAGGTCATGGTGGTGTTGCGGACGCCGTCCCTCTCGAGCGAGGTCAGCGGTTCGAACTCGGGGCGAGGATGTCCCGGAACGGGGATCGTCCTCTCCGAGAACGGCATGGTCAGATCCAGGTTCCTGCCCATCCTGTGCACCTCACCCCACAGCGTTTGCACCTCGTCCTCCTGCAATATAATATTGTATCCAATACTTGTAAAGTAGGTTCCTCGCGGGCGACAGGGGGATGAGGAGTGAAACCAGCTGCCTTCGAGTACCGGCGGGCGACCGCGGTGGCGGAAGCCGTCGACTTGTTGACCCAGCTGGGTGAAGACGCCAAGCTACTGGCTGGTGGCCAGAGTTTGGTCCCGATGATGAACTTCAGGCTGGTTCGCCCCTCCGCCCTGATTGACATCGCCGGGATCCCCGGTCTGCAGTACCTGGAGCCTCACGAGGGCCGAGGGCTCAAGATCGGGGCGTTGTCGCCACACCGCTGGGTCGAGGAGATGGAGGATCCTGAACTCCTCGAAGGCTTCTCGGTGCTCAAGCGCGCGGCACGCTGGGTTGGCCATTACCCGATCCGCACCCTGGGTACGTTCGGCGGTAGCATCGCCCACGGGGACCCTTCGGCGGAGTGGTGCCTGCTCGCGGTGCTGCTAGACGCCGAGATCGTGGCGGTCGGGTCCGGGGGCGACCGCACCATCCCGGCCTCCGACTTCTTCTATGGCTTCTTCATGACCGCGCTGGAGCCTGACGAGATGATCGTGGAGGTGCGGTTTCCCGAACCGGCCTCGCGCGCCGCGATGCAGGAGTACGCCAGGCGTGCCGGGGATTACGCCATCGTCTCCGCGGCCGCTTCATTGGACGTCCGCGACGGGGAGTGTCGCTCCGCCCGCGTAGTGCTCGGAGGCGTGGCAGACATACCCTTGCGCGTCCCCGAAGCGGAGCGTGTGCTGGAGGGAGCCGACGTTAGCCAGGAGGCCTTCGAAGAGGCGGGACGGGAGACGGCGAAAGCTATCGATCCACCCTCGGACGTTCAGGGGACCGCAGATTACAGGCGCGATCTCTCGGCAGTGCTTGTCCGGAGGGCGCTGGTAGAAGCGGCGGGCGATGTCGGGTAACGGTTCGTCCTCCCAGACCGACAGGTGGGTCGGAAGATCCATCCCCAGGGTCGAAGACGCGCGGCACCTTACCGGTCGGGGCCTGTTCGTCGACGACATCGAACGTCCGCGGATGCTCTACACTGCCTTCACCCGGTCGCCGTTCGGAGCGGCACGTATAAAGGAAGTGTCCGTCGAGGACGCCCTGGAGGTCACCGGTGTGGAAAAGGTCATCACCTACCCCGACTTGGAGGGCATCCCTGGGCTACATCCGGCGCTCCACCGTCCGGAGTTCGTCGGGGTCGACATACCTTTGCTCTCGGGCAGTAGTGTTCGTCACGCCGGCGAACCGGTGGCTATGGTCCTGGCGAACTCCCCCTACGCCGCGGAGGACGGCGCCGACGCCGTGGCGGTCGAGTACGAGCGCCAGGAAGCGGTGGTCTCACTGGACGCGGCCCTCGCCGAAGGTGCCCGGACCGTGCACGAGGAGATGGAAGACAACGTACTGCTTGACGTGCGCGACCCCGACGATCCCGAGATCGACGAGGCCTTTGAGGAAGCCGCGGTGGTCGTCGAGGCGACGTTCGAGACGGGGCGGCTCGCGGCGGTCCCGATAGAGGGGCGGGCGTGCCTGGCCGAATGGGACGGGCGGGAGGACAAGCTGATCCTGTACACCTCCACCCAGGTCCCCCACATCGTGCGCACCGCGCTCTCGGAGGTCCTCGATCTCCCGCAGCAACGCATCCGCGTCATAGCACCCGACGTCGGCGGGGGCTTCGGGCAGAAGTGCGTCGTCAGCCGCGAAGAGCTGCTCGTGTCCATCGCGGCCCGGCGTCTTGAACGTCCGGTGAAGTGGGTCGAGGACAGGCAAGAGAACCTCATGGCGGCGTTCCACGGCCACGAGCAGCGGTACGAGACCTCGTCCGCCTTCGACGAAGAGGGAAAACTCTTGGCCCTCAAGGCGGACATCATGTGTGACGTGGGCGCCTACTCATGCTACCCGTTCACGTGCGGGGTCGAGCCGCTCATGGCCGCGACGGAGATGCCGGGTCCCTACCGCCTGGAGCGTTACTGGTCGCGCGCGCGTGCGGTGGCCACGAACAAGGTTCCCATGGCACCATACCGGGGGGTGTCGCGGCCTCAGTTCACCTTCGCAATGGAGCGCCTGATGCAAAAGGCTGCCAAACGTCTGGGCATCGACGCGGTGGAGATACGAAGGCGGAATTTGATCTCTGCTGACGAGTTTCCTTACGAGAGCCCAACCGGTGTCGTCTACGATCCCGGTACCTACATCGAATCCCTCGAAGAGTGCACCGAGGCTCTAGATTTCGACGGGTGGAAGAAGCGGCAGGAGGAGGCGAAGAGCGAGGGGCGCCTGGTGGGCCTGGGCTTCTCCTGCTTCGCCGAGCGAACGGGCTACGGGACGCGGGCGTTCGCCTTGAGGAAGATGGCTATCACGCCGGGTCTGGATAACGCCCACGTGAGGATGGACCCTTCGGGGAACGTCGCCGTCGCGGTCGGCACGTGCGGGCACGGGCAGGGCCACCAGACCACCCTCGCCCAGATCGCGGCCGACGAACTAGGTGTATCCCCTAAGTCGGTACTGGTGCGGCAGGGAGACACCGAGGCCACACCCTACGGCTGGGGCACTTTCGCGAGCCGGTCTATGGTGATCGGGGGCGGGGCCACCAAGAAGGCGGCCGCTCTTCTCGCCGAGCAGATCAAGGAGGTCGCGAGCCACCTCTTAGAAGCCAACCCCAGGGACCTCGAGATCGAGAGTGGCAAGGTCTCCGTGAAGGGATCCCCCGACCACTACGTGGAGGTGCCCGCGGTAGCGCGGGCGGCCTACCTGGAGGCCCAAAAGCTGCCGGAGGGAGAGGCGGGAAGGCTTGAGGCCAGCGCCGGCTTCGATCCCCCGGGCACGTTCTCAAATGCCACCCACGGGGTCGTGGTAGAGATCGACCCGAAGACGGGCGACGTTCGAATAGAGCGCTACGTAGTCGCGGAGGATTGTGGTGTTATGATCAACCCCATGATCGTCGAAGGCCAGGTACGGGGCGGCGTGGCCCAGGGGATCGCCGCGGCGTTGTACGAGCAGCTCGTCTACGACGACGAGGGGCAACTGCTCACCTCCACGTTGATGGATTATCTAGTCCCTACCGCGACGGAGATCCCTAACGTCGAGATCCTGCACCTGGAGACGCCCTGCGAGTACACCGAGACGGGGGCGAAGGGGATGGGTGAGGGCGGTACCATGGGGGCACCCGCGGCCGTCGCCAGCGCGGTAGCTGACGCCCTCTCGCACCTCGACATCGAGGTCGACCGACTCCCCATAACCCCGGATCGGCTGCGTGCCGCCATCAGAGAATCACAGGCGCACGAAGAGGTCTCGTCATGAAAGACATCCACTCCGTCAAGATCACCGTCAACGGCCGGGTCCACGAGATCGATGTCGAATCACGACGCACCCTCGCCGACGTGCTGCGTCACGACCTCGGTTACACGGGCACGCACCTGGGGTGCGAGCACGGGATCTGCGGCGCATGCACCGTCGTGGTCGACGGCCTCGCGGTCAGGTCCTGCCTCTACTTCGGCGTCCAGGCCGACGGACGCGAGGTCGAGACGGTCGAAGGGCTAGAGTCGGACGATCAGCTCAACCCCCTGCAGGAAGCCTTCTCGGCCCATCACGCGCTGCAGTGCGGGTTCTGCACGCCCGGTTTCCTGATGCTGGCGACCGCTCTGCTGCGAGAGAAGCTGGATCCCACGGAAGAAGAAGTGAGGGAGGCGATGTCGTCCAACCTGTGCCGGTGCACGGGTTACCAAGGAATCGTCGAGGCGGTGCTGGCCGCGGCGGGCAAGAACGGTGGTTCGGAGGCAGCGACCGGCGGCTCGATGTCGCAAGATACTTCCGAAGACCAGGTCGAGGGCGTGTCACCCCTCGACGAGGCGGGGGACCACGCCCAATGAGCTTTGTCGGGCGTCGGATCGGGCGCCTCGAAGACCGGCGCCTGCTGCGCGGCCTCGGCCACTTCGTCGACGATGTGAACCGCGTCGGGCAGCTGTGGATGAGGGTGTTCAGATCTCCCCACGCCCACGCCCGGCTAGCGGGTGTTCGAACGGACGAGGCGCTAGCCCTTCCCGGGGTCGAAGCGGTGCTCACCGGGGAGGATCTCGCCTGGACGAGGCATATCCCGGTCCGCACGCGCACCGAGCACCGGCTCGACGACTTCCTGCAGCCCGTGCTGGCGCGCGATAGGGTGCGCTACGTGGGAGAACCCATCGCCGTCGTGCTGGCCGAGGATCCCTACCTAGCCGAGGACGCCGCCGAGCTTATCAGGGTGGAATACGAGGAGCTGCCGGTCGTTCTGGATGCTCGGGCTGCCATCGAGGCGGATGCCCCGCAGCTCGTGGACGGCCTCGGAAACGAGACCGCTACCCTGCGCATGGGTTACGGGGAGATCGAGGAGGCATTCCGGAACGCCGCTCACGTAGTCGAGACCGAGGTCAAGGTCGGGCGCCATTCGGGGGTTCCGTTAGAGACGCGGGGACTCGTGGCCGAGTACGACGCCGGGAGCGACCACCTCACCGTTTGGGGCTCCACCAAGGTGCCGCACTACAACCGTCGGGTGCTCTCCGAGATGCTGCGTACGCCCCTTAGCCGAATCAGCATGAAGAAGTCCGACGCGGGGGGCGGCTTCGGCGTCAGGGGCGAGTTCTACCCGGAAGACTTCCTCGTGCCTTACCTCGCTCGTGAGACCGGACGCCCGGTGAAGTGGATCGAGGACCGGTCCGAAAACCTCGTGGCGACTAACCACTCCCGCGAGCAAGGGCGCCGGCTCGAAGCCGCCTTCGACGAAGGGCACCGTTTGCTGGGCCTGAGGGATGAGGTGTGGCACGACAACGGCGCCTACATGCGCACCCACGGCGTCATCGTCGCGGATCTGACGCTTGCCATGTTGCCCGGACCGTACAGGGTTCCGGCGTACGAAGGCACGTCGCACGTCGCGCTGACTAACAAAACCCCTTGCGGCACCTACCGCGGGCCGGGCCGCTACGAGGCGACGTTCGCCCGCGAGCACCTGCTCGACGCGGCGGCCGCACAGCTAGGCGTCGACCGGCTGGAGCTGCGGAGGATCAACCTCCTCGATTCCACGGAGATGCCGCACACCAGGCCGTTGTCGACCCTAGGCACCAACGTCGTTCTCGACGCCGGCGACTACGGGGGTTTGCTGGACAAGGCGCTCAGGCACTCCGGCTTTGAGGATTGGGAGAAGGAAGCGCGAGAGCTCCGCACCCGGGGACGCTTAGTCGGGACCGGTATCGGTTATTTCCTCGAGAAGAGCGGCCTCGGGCCGTACGAGGAGGGCACTGTAGAGGTCGACCCTACGGGTTCTGTCAGGGTGCTCACGGGGGGCGCCTCGCTCGGGCAAGGGATAGAGACGGTCCTCGCCCAGATCGCCGCGGACCAACTGAGCGTATCTCCCGAAGAGATCGAGGTGGTCCACACGGACACCGACCTGTTGCCCGACGGCGTCGGCTCCTGGGCGAGCCGCTCGACCGTGGTGGGTGGCAGCGCGGTGATGCTCGCGGCGAAGGCGACGGCAGAGAAGGCGCTGCGGGTGGCGGCGGAGATGCTCGAGGCCGCGACCGAAGACCTGCGTCTGGAATCGGCACGGGTAAGAGTGGCCGGCTCCCCCGACAAGTCGGTATCCTTAGGGGAGATCTCTGCCGCTTGCCAGCCGCACAGCGGCGTGACCGAGGGAGAGGAGCCGGGCCTCGGCGCCCGTCGCACCTTCTCCGTGGAGCACATGACCTACCCCTACGGCGTACACCTGGCGCAGGTGGAAGTGGATCCGGAGACCGGAGGGGTAGAGATCAGGCGCTACTTCATTGCCTACGAGATCGGCCGCGCCGTCAACCCCACGCTCGTCGAGGGCCAGCTTATCGGGGGAGCGGCGCAAGGTCTCGGGGGGGCCTTGCTTGAAGAGTTCCGCTACGACGATTCGGGCCAGCCCCTCGCCGCGACTTTCATCGACTACATGGAACCAACGGCGGCCGAAGTCCCCCGGGTGGAGACCCTCATCTGCGAGGACGCCCCGTCTCCCGACAATCCTCTAGGTCTCAAGGGAGCCGGCGAGGGAGGGGCCGTAGGATGCGGAGCAGTCATAGCCGGCGCGGTAGAGGATGCGCTGGGGACGCCCGGTTGGATCGAGGCCCTTCCCATAACGCCTAGCCGAATACGGGCCCTCATGCGCCACGCAGACGAGGCAGGCTTCCCAGCAGCTACAACGATCTCGTCCTCGAGCTGAGGCTGCGATCGTCGCAGCGACACCTGCACCGCCCGCTGCAGAAGTGCTTAGAAGGCGAGGTCCCAGGCCACCTCGCCTCGCCATCTCAGACGAGGAGATGGAGAAGGGCTACCCCCTCATCTGCAGCTCGCTTTCGGATCGTGTGCTGGACACCTGATCCCAGAGGCAACCTATGCAAGCGCCAAGAGGCGCGCCGGCTGATGGCGCAGCATCAGCTGGACCGTATCCTCCTCGACGAGGAGGACATGCACCTCGTCTGTATCATCTCGGAGGCGGATATCCGCTCCGACGAAGGGCCCATGACCTAAGAATTACCGTTGGGGACCCTCTAAGGGGAGGAGTCGGTCTCTCTGGCTCCTCCCACGACTGCCGCAGCGGTACCTGCACGACCTGTCCGGTACGACGAACCGCTGGACCCGGGTCCAAGGGGCGCTACGTCCCTTGGAGCACGTTAGCGTTGTCGTTAGAACGCCCTCCCTGCTCGAAGGGAAGCGAACCGTACTGATCTAATCGGAAGCCAACCGGTACAGACGTGTCGCGTTCCCGCGCAGGACGTTCTCGCCGGCAGCCTCGGCTTCCGGGATGCTCAACTCCCCGTATGCCACCAGCTCCTCCAGCGCCTGGCCAAGCACACGCCGCCCGCCTGTAGCGCCCATCCAGTGAAGCTCCGGCACCCCTATGCCGTCGGAACTGTACAGGAGCTTGGAGATTGGGGCCACGCCCAGCGCCTCCCGTGTGAAGGAGAGCATCTCGCCGTAGCCTAGAAGCGGGATGCCATAGGAGAGGTCCAAATAGACGTTCTCGTAAACTGCGGCGAGGTAGCCACCTTTCCGGGTGTACGGGTAGCATCCGTGCAGCAAAACCACGGGCATGCCGCGATAGTTCGGCCACTCCAATACAGCGCGCAGGTGCAACGGGTTGCCGAGCAAGAGATCGGTATCGGTGTCGCCATAGCCGACGTGGAACTGGACCGGAACCTCCTGCCGGGCCGCCTCCGCGAAGGCCACGTGCAACAGGCTATCCAGCAGCGGCTTGTGGGATAGCCGTGCCGAGCCTTCTCCGGTAGCCCGCCGGAATTCGCGCAGCGAAGCCTCCGCCTCTTCTCTCGTCCACTCCATTATGTTCAGGCCCGTCCGGTAGGCGACGATGCTCTTGAGCGCCACGTACCCCTGGCCCCGCACGTCCTCCAGCGCCGCCGCGAGCACCTCTTTCACGACTTCGAGAGAGTCGTGCTCGTTCAACAGGCGTTCCATCAGCGTCTCGAGGCGCAGCATCGGCTCGGCGCGGCAGCTTCCCAACTCTGCCAGCTCGGCCACCGGAAGCACCTCTTCAGGCGGCGGATAGCCGGTGTCTATCAGGAGGGTCTCAACGTTCGCGGACCGGAGCAGCTCACCGGAGAGCTCCGGTCCGTTTCTCTCCGTACGAGCCGAGAGCACGTGCTCCTCCTCAGGTTCGCAGCCGAAGAAGTCGGCGAGCGCACGGATCAGGCGGCTGTAGAAGGCTGTGGTGGCGACGTGCTCGCGCGGCACACCAGGGTCCGCAGACTCGGTGAAGGCTCGCCGCCAGCTCATGCGGTCGTCGAAATTCTGGGAGCGCCGGATGCCGTGGCAGTGGTTGTCCACTATGGGCACGTGCCGGAGATCTACGGCCTCCACGCGCATCATCTTTGCGTGAACTGAATGCGGAGCATCAGTAGAGGGTCGCCGCTGCTGCCGCTACCTCCTCAGGCGAGTGTTCTCTAGCGATCTCGGCCTGGCCGCGGGCCACGGCAACGTGGGTGCGCACGAGCTTCTCGCCCAGCGCCTCGATGAGGACCTTGTCGTTCTCCAGCGCGTCCAGCGATTCGTCCAGTGAGGCGGGGAGCGGGTAGATGCCTTGGGATATGCGCTCCTCTTTGCTAAACGTCGCCGGGTCTACCATCGTCGGCTCCCCAGGATCCAGGCCGCGCTCCATCCCGTCCATCCCAGCGACCAGGACCGCGGCCAGCGCCAGGTAGGGGTTCGCCGTGACGTCTACCGGCTTGAACTCTATGTTCGCCGTCGCGGACTCCGCCCCGGCCACGGGGGAGGCGAGCCTGACCGCGGCCTCCCGGTTGTCAGGGCCGTAAGCGGCAAAGGCCGAGGCCCACATGCCGGGGGCGATGCGTTGGTAGGAGTTGGGGCTCGCGGCGGTGAACGCCATGACGGCGGGCAGGTGCTCCAGGATACCAGCAACGAAACCCGAGCCCTGGCCATTCAGCATCCCCGAGCCGTCGAAGAGCGCCGGCGTATCGTCCTCCAGGGCGTAGAGGCTCAGGTGCAGGTGATGGCCGTTGCCGGCCTGATCTAGGAATGGTTTAGGAGCCATCGTGGTCTCAAGGCCCATCCGATGCGCCACGCCTCGGATCACCTCCAAGACAAGCACGCGCCGGTCCGCGGCAGCCAACACCTCCGTCTCCCCCACCGAGAGCTCCAGGTTCCCGTGCCCCACCTCGGCGTGGCATTGCTCCGGCCG
>JALZFJ010000320.1 GCA_030867425.1 Actinomycetota bacterium
CCCTTGTACGAGCGCAGATAAAGGAGAGCCCGGCGTACGGCCACCAGGCCGCTCCCGGAGTCTTCCCGTCTTCCGGAAGCTCCTTTCGAGGGATCGCCCCCTCGACGCCGGGGTTCACGACTGCTGATCGTCATCGCCTCCTCTTCCCTGCCTCAACGACGAAACGCGCTACCGGCGGCGGATTTTGCGCGGTCGTAGTTCCAGCCGAGGATCTCGATTACCGTCGAGACGTCTTCTTGATCCCGTATGGGGGGGTAGCTAACGTAGCCCTTCGCTCCCACCCGATGCGGGCGGGAGCGGCCCCCCTTGAGGAGGCCTTCGTGCATCTCTGGCGTGACGGGGAGGTCCGCTATCCGGTCACGGTGGATGTGCCCGCTCTCACGCTTCTCATAGCGGAACGCGACGGCGCCGAACCTGCCCGGGGCAGAGGTCACTCCCGGCCAGCGGAGCGCCTCCTGCTCGATGGTTACCGCGTCGCCGTCCATCATTCCTCCCTCTCCTGGAGAAGTTGCTTGTTCCTTCGCGGGTGACTCACCTTTTGGTCCCTTTGGCTGGGGAATGATCGGGGAGACTGGGCTCCTCGTTGTTCTTCTGCAGCTTGAGCGAGGCTATGAACGAGATCAGGATCGCCACGCCCACCATTAGGAAAGCGTCGGAGAAGGACGCGGCGCCCAAAGAGTAAGAGTAGAGGGGGTTGAGAGCTTCGGTCCCTGCCTCCCTCCTCGCCGCCAAAAAAGCCCCGATGAGCGCCGGTCCGGTCCCGCCGCCCATGAAGAATAGGCCCTGGTAGATCCCCAACCCCACCCCGGTCTCCGCGCGCGGGAGCGCCGCGGCGGCCGCGTTGGTGGTGGAGGAGTTGGAGAAGGCGAACCCCGTGCCCACGCCGAGCATGCCTACTGCGACGACGACCGGCGAAGCCCCAGCCCCGAAGGTCGAGAGGAAGAGGGCTGAGAGCAGCATTACCAGAAGGCCCGCGAAGATGGGCAGCCTGAAGCCTATCCGGTCGGAGAGGCGACCGGCTATGGGCGAGAGGAGGGCCAAGGAGATCGCGCCCGGCGTCAACGCTAGCGCCGCAGCCCCGCTCGAGAGCCCGTTGACCGACGAGATGAGGAGCGGGATGAAGACCAGACTCGAGACGTTCGCCAGCATCGAGAAGAACCCTACGGCCACTGCTGCCACGAAGCTCGTGTTTCTGAAGAGGTTGGGTGAGACGAACGGGTGGGAAGCGGTCGCAATGCGCCGGGCGAAGATCACGGCCGCCAGCGCCGCTACCAGGAAGCAGCCCCAGGACGTGATCGAGCCGAAACCTGCGACCTGACCCTGCGTGATCCCGAACAAAAACAGCCCGGCGGCCAGCCCAAGCAGGATGCCCCCCGGCAGATCGAAGCTCCGCTCACCCGTGGTCTCGGTGTGCGGTAGCTCGCGCAGGGCTATGGGTATCAGGACAAGCGTCAAAAGGAGCGTCCCGTAGAAGAGGGCCTGCCAGCCGGCGAGGCTGTCGAGGACTCCGCCGACGACCGGACCGACCGCCGCGCCGATACCGACACTCGAGAAGGTCAGGCCCAGCGCCGTACCACGCTCGCCGGGCGGTAACACCTTCGCCACCGACGCGTTCGCAAGCGCCGGTATCGCCGCGCCCCCCGCTGCCTGCACTAGGCGCCCGAAGACCAGAAACAAGAGGTTCGGCGCGAGGGCGCAGAGCAGGGAGCCGGCCGCGAACGCGAGGAGGCCTAGAACGAACGTCTTCTTCAGGCTGAAGAGGTCAGAGACGCGCCCGTAGAGAGGGATGCCGACGGCGTAGATGAGCAGGTAGCCCGTGATCACCCACCCGACCTGCCCCTCAGAAGCCCCGAACTCCTCCTGGATGCTGGGCACGGAGACGTTGACCATCGAGCTGTTTAGAACCGAGATGAAGACGGCGGAGATCAAGACCGCCAGGAGCAGTCTGGTCCCGCCGGCCCGGGCTTCTCCTGTGCCGGCTTTTTTCGCGAAGCTCATAGTCCTCTCTCTAAGCTACGGTCCGAAGCTCGCGCTCGTCGGACTCTTC
>JALZFJ010000357.1 GCA_030867425.1 Actinomycetota bacterium
CGTTTGCCGAGACGCGCCACCGCGCCTTCGTCGAGGTATCGTCGGGCCGTGATCCTGGCGAGCGCGAGCTGCCCGTTAGGCCCGTCGAACCCAGCGAGCGGCCGCCAGCCTTCCCGGTCCAACCCCATCGAGGAGCTCTCCGCCCGTATCTCCTCGCCGCCGACGAAGACCCGCGGGACGTGACCGCCCGCGTAGTAAGCGATCTGACGGGCCATGATGCTCGCTTTTACGGTGTCGCTCGGGGTCCGGATCTCCACCCACCGACGAACGGTCCCGGAATAGAGCCGCTCCAAAGCCCGCCAGGTCGCGTCCCCCCGGAGGTCCAACTCACCGGGCTCCGCTACGACCACCGAGACCTCGACCTTGAGCAGACTTTCCCCGTCGTCGTAGGCTGCCTCGACGGCCCTCAGCAGCTCCTCGAATTCTTCGTCCACGGCCCCCGATAGGTAGCGCCTCCGTTCGGCGGGCAGGACGTACATGAGGCGGCTCTTGATCCTGCGCTCCTTGCCTTCGGCCGCTTTGAGCCGATCAATCGCCTCGTAGAGCTCCCTCCGCCGCTCGTAGACCAGC
The DNA here is from genome assembly GCA_030867425.1 of Actinomycetota bacterium. Taxonomy (GTDB): domain Bacteria; phylum Actinomycetota; class Rubrobacteria; order Rubrobacterales; family Rubrobacteraceae; genus Rubrobacter_F. Next base: position 571 of record JALZFJ010000357.1, read on the forward strand.
GTACTAAGACGTTCCACCTCTTCGTCTGTGCCGAAACCCTGGGACGACTCCGTCCAGGCGTCGTCTCGGGCGGCGCAGGCGGCCTCATGGGCGTTCTCCGCCCGAATCACCGCCTTCTGCTGCTCCACGCGAACGAGTTGGGCTTCCCCCAACTCGCGCTCCAAGGTCTCTATCGTGGTAGACACCGCAAATCCTTCCCGCTTCTCCCAAACCGTTCTCGGCTACCGCACATTCTACAGCAACCCCAATACCGGCGACTCGTGACGCCGAGTGTTGCGCCATGTTCAGAAAACGGCTACATTGCAAGTAACGAAATAACTAATGCGGGAGGGGAGGCTTTGGACTTCAACACGGGACCAGAATCGGGACGTTCTTCCCCAGAGCCCGGCGGTAACCGGAGGCCGGCGCCAGGAGGGGCCGGAGGAGAGTTCACCCTTTCCGATCCGGTCGGCAGCTTTCTCAGGACGGTCGTGGCGGTCGTTACCCAACCAGTTCCCTTCTTCCGCGGCATAGTTCGGCAAGGAGACTTCATAAACCCGCTGGTCTTCGCTTTGATATGCGCCCTCATCTCCGCATTCCTCACCGGCATCCTCGGCATAATCTTTACTCCGCTCTTCGCTGGCCCGGGGGATACGGCCGAGGCGTTCGCAGGAGGTATTGGGGGGTTCCTTGTCGGCCTGATCCTTACACCTATATTCACAGCGATAGTTTTGGTTATAGCGGCTGGCATACTCCACTTGCTCGTGCTGCTCTTTGTAAGGCCTAGCAACGCGGGATTCGAAGCAACCTTTAGGGTCGCCTCTTACACTCAAGTGACGCAGCTCGTAACCTGGATACCTGTCATAGGGTCGATAATCGGCGCCATATGGGCCATCGTCTTGTACATTTTCGGTGTCCGGGAGGTGCACGGTACGAGCACAGGTACGGCGGCTCTCGTCGTCCTGATCCCCGTGGCCGTGGTCCTGATCCTGCTGGTCATCTTCGGCATCAGCGCCGCGCTGTTGGTGTTCTTGCTCGGAAACCAGCAACAGTTTTAGTTAGACGGCTTTTATAGAAGAGAGCTGGAGGCCGGCTGCCCGATCCCCTCTGGCAGCTCCGACCCCTGCTGATCGCCACGACGATCCTCTGCTCGGGCCCGGGTTTGTAGGATCGGCCACCAGCCGGGTGTTCGCGCGACCGCTATACTGAGGGCAGTCAAAGGCAAAGGAGGTTCTCTCGTGGCTCGGACGGTTACTCTCATACCGGGGGACGGCATAGGTCCTGACGTAACCAACTCGGTTCAGGAAGTGATAGATGCGTTAGGCGTAGACATCGAGTGGGAGATCGCTGAGGCCGGAGAGACGGTGATGGAGGAGAAGGGCACTCCCCTCCCGGAGGACGTCTTAGAATCCATCCGTCGCAACAAGATCGCCATAAAAGGACCGCTGACAACGCCCGTGGGGGCCGGTTTTCGTTCGGTGAACGTGGCCCTGCGTAAGGAGTTGGATCTCTACGCCAACGTTCGGCCGGCCTTGAGCATGCCGGGGATAGACCTACCTTTCGAGGACATAGACATCATCATCTTCCGCGAGAACACCGAGGACCTGTACGCCGGCGTCGAGCACACCGTCGGCCAACACGCCGCGGAGTCTATCAAGATCATCACCCGCGAGGGCACCGAGCGCCTATGCCGCCTGGCCTTTGAGCAGTCGAAGGAGTGGGGACGCAAGCGTATAACCGTCGTCCACAAGGCCAACATCATGAAGTTCACCGACGGTCTATTCAAGGACGTCTTCTTCGAGGTCGCAAGAGAGTACGAGAACGACTTCGAGGAGATCGACGACCGCATCGTGGACAACATGGCCATGCAGCTGATCACTCGGCCGACTGAGTATGACGTTTTGGTCTGCCCGAACCTCTACGGCGACATCCTCTCCGACGAGTGCGCAGGCCTGACCGGGGGCTTGGGCGTGGCGCCGGGTGCGAACATCGGGGACGATACCGCCCTCTTCGAGCCGGTGCACGGCTCGGCGCCGAAGTACGCCGGCCAGAACCGGGCGAACCCGCTTGCGACCCTGCGCTCGGCGAAGAACATGCTCGACTACATGGGTCTGAACGAGGAAGCCGACAGGATGCAGAACGCCATAGAGGTGGCCCTCAAGAGCCCCGAGACTCGCACCAAGGACCTGGGGGGCTCGGCGGGCACCAAAGAATTCACGCATGCAATAGTTCAAAACCTCTCGTAGTCCGGTAACGAAATATTTACATGGGGCGCGCTCTCAAACCTCTCGCGGCCATGTAAACTGGTACTGTTCGTAACTCGAAATGGGAGGTTAGATGCGCGTTCTCGTGGCGGGCGGCGACGGTTTCTGCGGTTGGCCCACGTCCTTGTACCTCTCGGCGCAGGGCCACGAAGTGTTTGTAGCGGACAACTTCAGCCGCAGGCAATGGGACGAAGAGCTCGGCACGGAATCTCTGACCAGGATCTTCGACCTCAAGACCCGCGTGTCCCGGTGGAAGGAGCTCACTGGGCGCGAGATAGCGTACGCAGTCGGCGACCTCACCGACGAACGCTTCGTTTACGAGATCATGAGCGGCTTCGAGCCCGAGGCGCTGGTTCACTTCGCCGAGCAGCGTTCGGCCCCGTACTCCATGATCGACCGCTCCCACGCCGTCTTTACCCAGACGAACAACGTCGTCGGCAACTTGAATCTCCTCTTCGCCATGGGCGAGATCGTCCCGGGGTGCCACCTGATAAAGCTTGGCACGATGGGCGAATATGGCACCCCCAACATAGACATCGAGGAGGGGTACATAACGGTCGAGTACAAGGGCCGCACCGACACCCTACCATACCCGAAGCAGCCCGGCTCCTTCTACCACCTCTCCAAGGTCCATGACTCCCACAACATCATGTTCGCCTGCCGCACCTGGGGCTTGAGGGCCACCGACCTCAACCAGGGCGTCGTCTACAACGTGGAGACCGCCGAGACCGCCCCCGACCCGATCCTCACCAACCGTTACGACTACGACGGCATCTTTGGAACGGCCCTGAACCGTTTCTGTGCCCAGGCAGCGAGCGGGAATCCCATCAGCGTCTACGGAGAGGGCGGGCAGACGCGCGGCTTCATAGACATCCGAGACACGGTGCGCTGCATAGAGCTCGCCGCGAACAACCCAGCCGAGCCGGGCGAGTTCAGGGTCTTTAACCAGTTCACCGAGCAATGGAGTGTCCTGGAGCTCGCGAAGCTCGTCGAGAAGGTCGCCCACTCTTTAGACCTCGAACCAGAGCTCGCCCGCCTGAAGAACCCCAGGGTCGAAAAAGAGGAGCACTACTACGACGCGGCGAACACGAGCCTGTTGGAGCTGGGGCTGAAGCCGCACCTCTTAGGCGAGGAAACGGTGGAGCGACTGCTCTTGACGGCGATGGAGAACCGGGACCGGATCCACCCGGAGACTTTCGCCCCGCAGGCGAACTGGCGCCGACCCCACTACAAGTAGGGGGATCAGACAAAAACTCTTGCGAGTTGCGCTCTTCACGGAGACGTTCCTGCCGGAGACCAACGGCGTAGTCACACGGCTCAAGCACACCGTCGAGGAGCTCGTTCGCGCGGGTGACGAGTTACTGGTCTTTGCGCCCTCGGGCGGACCGAAATCTTATGCCGGGGCACGCATCCACGGGGTAGCCGGCGTTCCGTTCCCGCCTTACCCCCAGATCCATCTCTGCCCGCCGCATCCGAGGGTGGCACGCACGCTCGGATGGTTCGACCCTGACCTGATCCACGCCGTCAACCCGTTCGTCCTCGGGGCGGGCGGCATCTTCTACGCCCGACGCTTGAGAGTGCCACTTATATCCTCCTACCACACCAACGTAGCAGCCTACACCCACTTCTACGGTCTGGGCTTCTTCGAGGGCGCGACCCGCTGGTGGACGAGGAGCTTGCACAACCGGGCCGCTCTCACCCTCTGCACCTCCGGAGCTACCCGCGACTACCTCCTCCGCGAGGGCATAACCCGCCTCAGGCTCTGGCCGCGGGGCGTGGACGCCCGCCGCTTTCGCCCGGACCGCGCCTCTAAGGAGTGGCGGAGCAGGCTCTCCGGCGGGCACCCCGAGGAGAAGATACTCCTCTACGTCGGGCGGCTCGCCCGCGAGAAGAGCATTGGGCAGGTCAAGGCGGTGCTGCGTGCGATCCCGGGCACCAGGCTCGCCATCGTCGGCGACGGCCCGAACCGTAAAGCCTTGGAGGGGGAGTTCCGGGGGATGCCGACGATCTTTACTGGATTCCTCGGGGGGGACGACCTGGCTAACGCGTACGCTTCGGCTGACTTATTCGTCTTTCCCTCGACCACGGAGACTTTGGGGATAGCCATGATCGAGGCCCTCTCCTCCGGTCTCCCGGTGGTCGCCGCCCGCAGTGGCGGCGCCCATGAGGTCGTCTTAAATGGGGAGAACGGCCTCCTCTACGAGCCCGACTCTGATGGGGAACTCGTAGCTACCATCCGCCGCATCCTCGGAGACGGCGCGTTGTGTGCCGCTTTGGGCCGTGGAGCCCGGGCCTCGGCGGAGAAGCTGGGTTGGGAGGCCTCGACCGCCTCGCTCCGGGTCTACTATGAAGAGATACTCAACTCTTAAGGCCAACAGCGCAGGTCGCGGAGCTTAAGCTTC
>JALZFJ010000143.1 GCA_030867425.1 Actinomycetota bacterium
TCCTGGGTCGCCTTAGGGGATATGGCCAGCTCGTCTTCGAGGTGGCGAGCACGGTGGACAAGGCCCTGCTCGAGTCCGCCTCGGACAAGGCCGTGCTCGTCGGCCACTCAGCGGGCGGCATCCTCGCCCGGGTCTATGCAGGCGGGGATCCCCCCTACGGCGGGCGCCGCTACTCCGGGCACCGCCGCGTCTCACACCTCATCACCTTGGGCACCCCCCACAACGTCCCAAAAGAAGGACGCCTCGCCCCGATCGCCGAAGTCAACGAGCTCTTCCCCGGTGCCCTCCACCCCGGCATCCGCTACCTCTGCGTCGCCGGTACGGCCGTAGACGGGGCCTCCTCGAAGAAGACCCGTAGACGCTACGAGCGCTTCGTCGAGGATGGGCGAGTCGAAGGAGACGGGGAGGTGCCCCTGGAAGCGGCCCTGCTCCCGGGGGCGGAGCACCTCGTCCTCGACGACCTCTACCACGGTCGCTTCTACGGCGGCATCAAGGACCGCTGGTACGGCTCCGACCGGGAGACGGTCGAGCGCTGGTGGCCCCAAGAGCTACCGCGTAGCGTCGCCTTGTGAAAGAGCCCCGTGCGTAGTAGCCTCCGGGCATACGCAGGCGCCGCCCGGGCCCACGGAAGAGACGGTATTGCCTCCTGACGAAGAGAAAAATCTCCAAGAGTACGGCTGGCAGACCCGCGCGGCCGACGCGGCGACCCTGCGCGAGACGATGAGCCTCTTCCCGACCGGGGTCACGGTCGTAACCACCGGGCGCGGTAAGAAGGTCGAGGGCATGACGGCGAACGCGGTCATCTCGGCCTCCCTGGATCCCCCGCTCTTCCTGGTTAGCGTCCACCAGGAGGCCCGCTTGAACGGGCGCGTCAAGGAGGAGGGCTACTACGCAGTCAACCTCCTCGCTGCCGACCAGGAGGGCCTGAGCCGTCTCTTCGCCTCCCCCGAGCGCTCCAGCGGTCTTTCCGCCATCAACTCCTTGGGCGGCGGGTACGGGCATACGGGCGCGCCTCTGGCGGCGGGCGCCCTGGCGGCGATAGAGTGCGAGCTCGAGACCGTCTATCCCGGCGGCGACCACGACCTCTTCCTCGGCCGGGTCGTCGCCATCCACGCGGGCGATACGCGCAAGGGGCCACTGATCTTCCACGAGAGCTCCTACCCGGTCCTCAAAGCCGCCCCTAAGCCCGGGGACTCCGGTGCCTTCGTGGACTCCGTCCGAGGCTTCGACGTGCGCACGAGCCGCATCGCGAACCGGAGACGCCGCTAGTTGTTCCGGCGGCGCCTCCTGTCCTACGTCCGCCCCAACCCTGAGAACGTCAGAGGCCTCGAGTTTCTGGAAGGGTCGGAAGAGGAAGGCCACCTAACCTCCGGCCTCGCCATAGACCCCATGACGGGGAAGACCTACCCTGTAAAGGACGGCTACCTCGACCTTCTCGGACACCGTTCCGGCGCCGACAACGTGGCCAACCTGACCAACTTCCTGCCCGGCGCGGGTCCCATGTACGAGCCCTTGTGGCGGGTTCACTCCCTTACCCTACTCACCGGCCAGAGGTTCCCAAATGAGCGCGAGCTGGAGATTATCTCCGACCTCGTCCAGCTGGACCACGGCGGTCGCTACCTCGACCTCGGCTGCTCGGCCGGCTTGTATACGCGCGGCCTCGCGGCGAGGCTCGGGAGCAGGGGCGAAGTCGTCGGGATAGACATCTCCCCCTCCATGCTCAAGGAGGCCGCCCGACGCTCGAAAGGGAGCGGGGCCTCCCTTGTGCGGGCCGACGCAGAGAACCTGCCGTTCGCCGACGCCTCCTTCGCCGGGGCCGTCTGCGGCGGTTCTTTGAACGAGTTCGGCGACCCGGCGCGCACCCTGCGGGAGACGAGGCGGGTTCTCGAACCCGAAGGGAGGGTGGCGATCATGGGCATTCTGTGGACGCGGTCTGCCCGCGGCCGGCGCCTGCAGCGCTTCCTCTCCACGAGCGGCGTCCGCTTCTTCGAGCCCGAAGAGGTCCTGAGCCTCCTCGATCACGCGGGCTTCGAGCCCGTAGAACTGCAGACTTACAATATAGTCTTCTTCTCTGGCGCGACCAGTAGGTAGCCGGCATCCTCGATCCTGGCGGGCGGTACTGCCTGGGGCGTCGGAGCTGGCTTAAGTCCAGGGAGGCGTGTTCGCTTTAATTAGGCAGCTTCGGAACCTCGGGCTCGACAACCACGTCGAGCAGATGGGGCCGCCCCGCATCGAGGGCGCGCTCCAGGGTCTTGCGGAGGGCGTCTGCCTCCTCGACCGTCTCGCTCGAGACGCCCATGCCTTCGGCTATCTTGACGAGGTCGAGGTCGGGGACGTCGAGAGCGGGGACGGTATCGCCGACGCCCAAAGAGTCGCGGAATCCCTTGAGGATATAGTAGCCGCTGTTGTTCACGACTACGAAGAGGACGTTCGCGCCGTAGCGGGCGGCGCTCCAGAGCGCCTGGATTGAGTACATGCTCGAACCGTCCCCGAGCACGCACACCACGGGCCTCTCAGGTTGTGCTAGCTTGTACCCCACCGCGGCGGGCATCGCGAACCCCAACCCCCCGGCGCCGGAGTTGTAGTACCCGCCCGGGAGGCTCGGCCTTATGTACTCGTGGAACTTGTTCCGGGTGGAAGACGACTCCTCGAAGATCGCGGCCTCCTCTGGCAGAGCTTCGGCTAGAGCGTGCATCAGGTACGCGGCCGGTATTGGCGTTTCCATCTCGGGGATCGGGGGATATTCTCGTGCGGGAGGAGTGGAGCGACCCGACTCCTCTGGCAGCAGCTCTGTGAGACGGCGCACGGCGAGCGCGATGTTCCCGACCAGGCTCGTCCCGACGGCGGCGCGGGTAGCCTTATCTGGGTCGGCGGTGATCTGGAGCACCCGGGTGCCCTCTTTGACGACGGGGCCAGGAACGTAAGGGTAGTACAGGAAGATAGGTGCTCCGAGGACGAGCACGACATCGTACCCCGAGAGCTGTTCGGCGACCTGCTTCTGGGCGGGGGCGAGGTGCCCCATGAAGAGGGGATGATCCTGCGGGAATCCTGCTCTAGAGGAGATCGGGGCTTCCCAGACGGCGGCCTTAAGCTTCTCGGCAAGGGCCACCGCGTCGTAGAAGGCCCCCTGCCGGTCGACCCAGGCCCCTGCGACGATCGCCGGTCTCTCGGCCCGCTCGAGTACGCCCGCGAACCTTTCCAGCCCCTCCGGGTCGGGCGCGGGCTGGTGGTAGATCTCCCGCCGGGAGGGCGGCTCGACCTCGACGTCCCAGTCGTCCATAGGTATCCCGAGGAAGACTGGTCCTCGGGGGGCTTGCATCGCGGTGTGGTAGGCGCGCAGGATCTCGCGCGGCACGTCCTCCGCCCGGTACGGCTCGTGGCTGCGCTTCACGTAGGGGCGGGCGAGATCCACGAGGTTCGCGCTCAAAAGGGGATCCAGCGCGATGTGTCGTCGGTCCTGCTGCCCAGCTGTCACGACGAGCGGCGTCTTGTTATGCCAGGCCGAGACCAGCGCTCCCATCGCGTTCCCGAGGCCCGGCCCTGTGTGCAGGTTGACCAGGGCCGCCCGTTCGGTCCCCTGGGCGTACCCATCGGCCATCCCCAAAGCGCTCGCCTCCTGCAGCGCCAGCACGTACCGGAAGTCGTCCGGGAAATCGCGTAAGAACGGCAACTCTGTCGAGCCCGGGTTGCCGAAGACGGTCGTCATCCCCAGCTCGCGCAAAAGATCGAAAGTGACCTCGCGGACCGTGCCCATAACGCCTACTCCTCCCAAGAGAGCTCTAACTCTGCGGGTCGGCAATATACCAGAGAGAGCGACCCTGGACCGCATGGCGGACCACCCGATCCACCGTTCTCGCGACCCACTCCTTCCCCTACTAATCTTTCTCTTGTTGTTCTCGCAGTTGCTCTTGTTGTTCCTGTAGTTGCTCTTGTTGTTCTTCTTGCTGCTCTTGCAACCGCTCCTGCTGCTTTTCTTGAGCGGGGGCCTGTGGGGCGTTCTGGACGGGAGCTTGTTGCCACTGTGGGCCGGTGCTGACGACTAGGTCCACCACGCTGCCCCGATCTACCTCTTCCCCCGCGCCCGGGTCCGTCCGGACCACCTGCCTCCCCAGAACCGTGTCGCTTGCCTCCCTCCTCACGGTCCCGGGGCTCAGGCCCGCGTTGGAGAGGGCGGGC
>JALZFJ010000380.1 GCA_030867425.1 Actinomycetota bacterium
GCCGCCTCCAGTGAGACAAGCGCGAAAGCTGAGTTGGTTCGTGACTTTGGCACATAATAGGCCAACTATTTCCAAAGGACGAAGCGATCTGAACTCAGATTCCATGCCCGAGCTAGCCTTAGCGGAGCCTGGCCTGTCAGATGTACGCTTCGAGCGAGCGTAGATTAGAATTCGCGTGCCAAACTCTACTGGTAGAGAAAGAGGAGCGAGAAGAATTGACTGTTGAGAAGATTCAGGTCGTAGGTGCGGGGCAGATGGGCAGCGGCATAGCCCAGGTCGTCGCGCAGTCCGGGCTTTCCGTGCACCTTTCGGATGTAGACGAAGGAGCCTTAGAGCAGGGCCTTCAGACGATAAAGAAGAACCTAGCTCGCTCCGTCGAGAGGGAACGCATCTCCCAAGACGAGATGGACGAAGCCCTCGGGCGTATCGAGTCGGGGACAAAGTACGCTGCCGACGCTGACCTTGCGATAGAGGCTGTGGCTGAGGTCGCCGAGGTGAAGACGGAGGTGTACCAGGCCCTGAACGAGCAGCTCGGGGACGACGCGATCCTGGCGACGAACACCTCCTCGATCTCCATCACCAGGCTCGGGGCGCAGACCCACCGGCCCGAGAAGTTCGTTGGGATGCATTTCTTCTACCCGGTACCGCTCATGAATCTCGTCGAGATCGTCCGTGGCGTCCAGACCAGCGATGAGACCTGTCGAGCCGCCCACGAGTTAGCCGAACGCCTGGGCAAAGAGTCGGTGGAGGTGCAGGACTTCCCGGGTTTCGTCTCCAACCGCGTCCTGATGCCCATGATCAACGAAGCCATCTACTGCGTGATGGAGGGTGTCGCCGACCCTGAGGAAGTGGATAAGGTGATGAAGCTCGGGATGAGCCACCCAATAGGACCCCTAGCGCTCGCGGACCTGATTGGCCTCGACACTTGCCTGCAGGTTATGAAGGTCTTGCATGCGGGCTTCGACGATAGCAAGTACCGGCCCTGCCCGCTCTTGAAGCGCTATGTGGCCGCCGGGTGGCTCGGGCGAAAGAGCGGGCGCGGGTTCTACGAGTACGAGTAGCTTGTGGAGTCGCAAAGCGTCGCCCTATGGGAATATCGAGACTCCTTAGCCATTTCTCAATTAGCTTCTGGCGGCAACCCACTGGATAGAGGCAACGGCAACCCCTACTCTAGATGTCAATACTTGTAAGGGCACGTCAGATTTCGATTTGTGCCGATATGTGATGGCACGCAAAAAGGATAAAATTAACAAATAGTGGAGAAGCGAAAGGAGGATACATGCGAGCACTCGACTGCACTGCGGCCAGCACCTGGAAGCCTCCGATGGCCAGAAGCTATTCGACGAAGCGCAAAAGCATATGAATCGAGACCACCCCGAGATGCAACTTGGTGCCGAACGGGTTTGTGAAATCGTCACGGAGAAGGCTTACGATAAGAAGCCCGATCTCCTGGCAGGAATTGACATCCCTCCACAGGCAGCCGCCTTCATAGGAGGCGGGGGAATGCCTCCTAGTAGCACGAGGCCTGAGCTCCGCCAAAAACCACAGAACAGCGTGCAGGCGAACGTTGAGCAAGAAGGGAAGAAAGGCTTGATAGACAAGATCAAAGGCAAAGAGACGGGCCAATAGGAGAAAACGGAGGATAACAAGGCCCAGGACATTCAGGGTGCCGATTTAGAAGTTCCAAGAAAGTAGGGGTTTGAGTACTCCCTCGGAGTACTGGAAGGAGCAATGTATGGCAAACATAGGCGTTGGGGAGAGCTTCCCAGCCTTCATACTACCGGACGAGCAAGGACAGCCCTTCAACCTGCGCAGCGAGCTTGCCGAAGCTCCCTTGATGCTCATCTTCTACCGAGGCGACTGGTGACCGTACTGCAACGGGCAGCTGGTCAGCTTTGCCAGGGACCACCAAGAGTTCGAGGAGCGCGGGGTTAGGCTCGCCGGCATCAGCGTCGACCCACCAAGTCGTAACGCCGCGATGGTGGAGAAGCTTGATCTTCCCTTCCCCCTCCTCAGCGATCCACGTGGGGAGCTCATAAAGCGCTGCGGTCTGTGGAACGATGAGGAAGGTGTCTCTGAGCCAGCAATCGTAGCCCTCGACAAGTCGGGGACGGTGCAGTACCTGTACTCTGGGGGCACTGACTTTGCCGACCGCCCGCAGGAGGAGTCCTTGCTCTACATTCTGGATAAGGTGGGCAACGATGGTGAGTATGGTGGGGGTGAGCCTGACATCCGGATTTCTGCGGAAGGGGCCGAAAACGAGACCGCGCGCCCGGATAAATCGGCTATGACACTCGAGCAACTACAACCGTACTACCGGGGAGTCTACTTCGCCACCGTCTCGATGAATAAGAAGCTCGCAGACGAGGGCCTCCAGGGAGAAAGTATCGCCAAGAGGGTCAACGACTACCAAGGGCTGGTCACCGAGTACAACGCGGCAATCAAGAAAACTGTCAAGGTGAAGGGCGGCTAAGGTTCAGCGAGAGTCGTCGGATTCATTACGTTAAGTGCGCGCTTTGGTAAAGGAGAATTAGAACTGTTTTGTACGCTCTCGCGTACGCGGAAACCCATATATAGCTCTCTTCGCTAGGTGTCCATCGAAAGCTGAGGAAGCTACCCCATAAAACAGCCGCTGACCGACTGCATCTCTACGGAAAGCCGATTTTCAGGCTCTCTGAAGCCAACCCTACCCCTTACCAAACACGCGCTAGAGACTGTTTTGCAAAAGGGCAAACACTACTTCAACACCTATTTTTCGTAAGGGCGCACGGCCAAAATGGAATAAAAGCTTAAGGTCTTCGGCCTGTGGAGCAACCCCCGAAGCCTATCGAGGCTTTGCCCAACAGTCTCTTAGTGCTTATTTGGTAAAGCTAAGCAATGATTGGCTTGGGTTGGAAGAGAGCGGAGCGTCTTTCATATTAACCGATGGCTGCCCGGTAGCCGCAATGCCTGAACCAGCCCTTGGCGTCTTGTGCCGTGACGGTCATCAGTGCCTGCCCTATGACTTCGAGCAGTGCCTCTTTGCTCTTAGCCTTCGCCTTCCATAGGAAGCACTTTATCCTCGAAAAGGCAGCTTCGTGAGATCTGCGCTTATCTGCCACAGTCGAACGGCGGCCGCCTCATCGTAAGACTTCTCGGACGATATGGCCTCGGCCTTCTTAGCGAAGTACTTGCCGCTCACCCCCTCCACCTCGGGGGAGGAGGCCAGGTAGATGGACGTTTCGGCTCCCTTCTCCGGACTTGAGAGGAATGGCTGCGTCAGCCTAGAAAGGAAGCCGAAGAACCCGCCACCGCCGCGGCCCAGGTTCGTCGCAGCCACGCCAGGATGGACGCAATTGGCGGTAACGCCAGTACCCTCCAACCTCCTGGCCAGCTCATAGGTGAACTGAATCATAGCCAGCTTCGACTGGTTGTAAGCCCGGATACCGCCGTATCCCCTTTCGCCTTGGAGGTCGTCGAAGTTTATGGTGCCCGAGCGCTCCCCCGACGAGGTGACGTTAACGATCCGGGCGGGGGCGCTAGCTTTTAGCACGTCGAGCAGCAGGTTCGTCAACAGGAAGGGAGCCAGGTAGTTGATCGCGAAGGTGGCCTCGATCCCGTCCACGGTCACCGTGCGCCTGCTGAGAAAAACCCCGGCGTTGTTGATCAGCACGTGCAGTCGCCCGTACGTACCCTTGAAGTCCTCTGCCAGCCGACGGATCGAAGCTTGCGACGAGAGGTCCGTCAGCATCAGGTCCACTGTCTCGTTGCCGCTCTTTTGCATGATCTCTGTGATGGCGGCTTCGCCCCTGCCGCGGTCGCGGCCAAGTACGATCACTGTTGCGTCCATGTTCGCCAAGCCGAGCGCTGTCGCCTTGCCTATGCCCGAACTACCGCCTGTGATCAGGCACACCCTTCCCCGCATGCTGCTATTTGGGTTTTCCACCTTTTCCTCCGATCTCCTTAACGCAGCCCACCCACGGACGAGTTGGCCACGCCGGGACTGGGTCGGTACCCCCTACGGTCGCGGTTGTCATACCTCGTCAACCGGGTTCGCTTATTCTAGAAACCTGCGGTGCTGGCGCATCGTCCGTCAGGCTAGTTATAGACCTGTCCTTTGGTACTGGTGTCAGCATAGAAGAGGCGGACTTCCGTTCACCTCATACGAGAACCGAGACATCGCGGAGCGACATGCTTATCATCTTCGAGCTCTTCATACTTGCCAGCTTACTCACAGACAGCGTGGGGGCAGCCGCCCCGGATCGCAGGCGGCACCCGGCAGACGAGCTCGTTCTCCTGCGATCCCTATCCCGAAGTCGAGGATGCCGATCACGATCGCGAAGGTTACCACTGCGGCCAAGAACCCCACGGCATCCGCCCCGAAGCCAACCCCCAAAGCCGGTAGGGCCGCTCCGAGGTAGGTGAAAACATAATAGGCGGAGAAGATAGCTCCGCGACTGCTCTCCGGTGCTACCCAGTCTACAAGCTGCTGGGAGCCGAGGAAGGCGAGGCCATGTCCCAGAAACCTACATCTTCACGAATCATGACCATTCGAGATGCTCCTATCGTTTAAGGACGTCGTTTCTGGGGTGTGCGGGAGGTCATCTGCTGGTGCCTGTCGCATCGTTTGCGCCCGCTACCCGGCCACCACCGGACGGCACTCCTTGCAGGGCCTGTATCCGACGTTTGCCGCCGCCTCCGCCGAGCGGAAGCTCCTGCGGTTCTCGGGCTTTATCCTCCTGGCGTTCGGGCAAGTGGCGTGGCAGAAGATGCCCGTGGTTGGCGTGGCAAGGTACGGAAAGCCGGCCAGCTCTTCCACCGGCACGCCTTCCCCTTCGAGCAGTCCGATCTTCTCCTGGCTGCCGAACGCATACTGTCCAGTAGTGCCGTCGTTCTTGACGACCCGATGGCAGGGGATGAGCAGCGGCACGGGGTTGTTCGCCATCACGGTGCCCACGGCGCGGGAGGCTCTCGGCGAGCCGGCCTCGCGGGCGACCCAGGCGTAGGGTCTGACTTCGCCGCGGGGTATGCTCTTTACTACCTCCAGCACCCGCCGCTGGAAGGCAGTCGTACCCGAGAGATCCGCCGGAACCTCGACCTTTTCACCGGCGAGCGCGGCGGCTACTCTCTCGGCTAGTCTGCGTGTGCTTTCGTCCGTGCCCCACGAGAGGAGCCGGTCGAAGCGTTCCCTGTAGTGCCGGACGAACTCTTCGGATGAGGTGGCCTTCCCGACCAGGCGCACACCACTCTGACTCACCCCGACGTAGAGTTCGCCAAGGGGCGAATCGCACGTGAAGAGGCGGTCGGTTCCGCGCGTGAGTGCCCGCTCGACGAACTCGTCCGGGTCTCCGCTAGGCGTCAGCCGTGAGGCGGCCTCCGCCAGAAGATCGATCACGCGCTCTTCGCTTCTCTCTTCGTCACTCATTTAACTGCCTCCTTTTCCATTCGGTTCCTCTGACAACAGGATGCCGAGCCGGTCGATGCCCCGGCGCACCAGGGTCTTGCAGGTGTTCTCCGGCCAGCCGGTCCGTTCGGCGACCTCGGCGTAGGGCAGGTCTTCCACGTAGCGCAGCACCACGGCCATCCGCTGCCTCTCGGACAATCGCCCCAATGCTTCGAGCGCGTCAAGCCACGCCTCCCTATCCGAAACGGGAGTGGAGCCCGGCGCCACCCCGAACCGTTCGTCGACTCTCTCTGGAGGCTCGGCTACGGGTATCTCCCGGCGACCACCACGCCAGACGTTGCGCACCACGTTGAGGGTGATGCGGTACAGCCAGGGGCGCAAAGTGAGATCCTCGATGCGTTCCTCCGGATACTTCCCGAGAGTTGTGAAGGCTCTCTCGAATGCCGTCTGCACCGCGTCCTCGGCGGCGGGACCATCGCGCAGCAAGGAGCGAGCGTAGCGGTAGAGTTCGGTGTGATGCCGTTCCACCATCTCTTTAGGCGCACCGGGATCGCCGTTTGCCAGGCGCCGTGCCAGCGAATCGAAGCTACTCATATCTTCCGCGCCCTCGTCGAGTTCGGTTTCCATACCCATACAACACGTCACGGGCGCGGAAAGTTTCACTTTGCTGGGGAAAACGAAAAACGCTTCTCCGTTTATGTACTGGAGATGCATGAGAAGCATCGGTCTGCCATTATTAGACTAGTGTAATAAGCAGCAAGGACTAGGAGTAGAAGAAGAGTGAGTAAGCGCACCGCTTCCTGGATAGCCTGGTCTATGTGTGCCCTCTCCTTGGCACTGACGGCTCTGAGCCTTCTGCTTCTAGCGCTGAACCTGTCTTACCCTAACGCATATATCTTTGACCATTGGTTTGACAGTACGCTAGCCGCGATTAGCTTCTCGCCTGTTGGCGCCGTAATAGCCTCACGTAGCCTCCATAGTAACCTTGTCGGCTGGCTGTTTTGTGCAGCAGGCCTCGTATTCGCCGTGGTCCATTTTGCTTCCGAGTACGCCATCTACGCCCTACTAGCAGCACCCGGATCACTCCCTGCTGGTGAAGCTGCAGCCTGGATTTCCTCCTGGCTTTGGGTTGTGCAGCTCGGCCTCGTGGCGTTTTTATTCCTTCTGTTCCCCACTGGAGGGCTGCCAGGCGGCCGCTGGAGGTGGTTTGCATGGCTTACCGTGCTTTCAGTCTTAGTGGGAGCGGTTATGTTAGCGTTCTCTCCTGGGCCAATTATTGTTATTGGTCCCATTCAAAACCCACTTGGAGTCGAGGGTCTACCAAACGTCTACGGGTTTGTCTTCAGGCTCGTTGAACTCGTAATGGCTAGTCTCATATTCGTAGCGTCAATCTCACTGTTTATACGGCTTCGTCGTGCGAGGCAAGTAGAGCGCCAGCAGATCAAATGGTTTGTATACGCGACTGCGCTAACGCTCAGTGGTGCTATCCTGACATACCCAGTCTCTAATGCGATA